>JAUWZT010000182.1 GCA_030615145.1 Promethearchaeota archaeon
TAATACAGCTACTAGAACAATGATACCTCCGATAATGTTCCATATCAGTATTGTCTCAGATCGGTTTAAGATAATTGAAAAGATGAGCGTTAGAAACGGCTCAATATAGAGAAATGAAGCCCCTTTTGAAGATTTAAGTTCCATTTGTGATTTCTGCCAGATGAAATACCCGATAATATAACAGCCAATACCTAAATAAATTCCTGTTAGAAAAACATAAATATTAAAAAAATTCTGGGTAAAAATGAGCAATTCATTATTTAATATTACGATAATGAACAACTGTATTGTCCCAAAATAAGCAATGTATTTTAAGGTTTTGAAATTTGATTTATTTCTTATAATTCTTTTTGTTATTATTGAATAAATCGCCCATAGCATAGGCGTCATAAGAGCATATAAATAACCTAAGAAGTTAGGCGTTGTTGGTGTGAAAGTTCGTAAATCTCCTCCCGTAACTAGCAAAAAACCGCCTACGGTTGCAATAGCAAAACCCAGAATTTTAACCTTAGTCAACTTTTCTTCAAAAAAGATTAAAGCTAAAATTGTTATTACTACTGGGGATAAAAGGCACACAAATAATGCGGGTAAAGATGGTCCAATTAATTCTATTGCAGAATATTGAGCAACAAAGAAAAGCAGAATACCACAAAAGCTTGCGATAATTAAATATATCCATTCCTTTCTTGTGTATCGAAGATTTTCCTTTTTCTTGTTGTATTTATCAACCTGTCTTTTTCGATTAATAAAAAGATATAGATCAACAATAATAAATACCAGTGATACTATTAGAAACCTAGTTAACGCAATAGATATAGGTGGAACAAATTCCAGTGCAATATCCACTAGAACAAATGAGAAACTCCAGATAATAATCATTACGATTAATAACGCGTAAATTATTAACATTTTGAAAAGATAATTTAATCAATATTTTATATTTGCATTATTTTATTATATTATTAAATTAAGAACCATAATTATTTTTTTTGGCAAACAAAGTTTTGAAAGAATTTAGTTATTCCATCAATTTGGGTCTTGTTGGCACGGAAGATTCTGAAAAAATGATTTTTTTAGATTATTTAAAGCAAATTGCTTTAAAAATTGCTTCGGAAGACTTAATTTGGAAGTTTTTCTTTCTATTTAATGGTATTCCTATAAAATTAAAAGCTATTCTCGCAGAGAGTTTTGAGGATTTAATTAGTAAGAAGATTCCCTTTAAGAGATTTGACGCAATTATAATCGCAGCAAATATTTACAATGATAAATCGATTAATAACATTAATATTGAAAATTACACCAAATTTTCTCAACGCTTTATGTTCGATGGTATATCTGTTTTAGCAGGAATTGACCCTTTTTTAATATTAAAAAAAAAACCTCTAAGTGAAAGGAGAATAAATGAATTTAGTTTAATCCAAAAAACAAGAGAACTCGAACTTTTATATTGTTTTAAAATTCAAAATCTACAAAGAGATATTAAAGATGTATTCGATAAAATTTTAAACGATATCCATTTCAAATTCGAATTTTTAAACCCAGAGCTATTTGAACGAGCAAAGGCTTACGGAAGAATTCTTTCTAAGTAGAGAGAAATTCTATATATGTGTAATATAGGTATCTAATATTATTATCCTATAAATCAACTACTAAACTAAGCAAATATTCTAAGGATATATTTTAGATATAAAAAACAAGTTAACTTATTATTCTTAAATTTATTAACAAACTTAACACCAAAATAAAAATGCTTATGTTTTAGAGTTGAAATTTTATGGGAGAAGATAACTTACTGACAATTGAAAAAACTGAAGGCAGAAGAAAATGTCCATCCTGCAGTGAAGAACATAAAAATCTGATTCACGAGTCAACTGACAGAGCAAATATTATCAGCGATTATCCCAGAGTATACGGCAAGAAATACCGTTGTGGGAGATGTGGTCAAGAGTGGCGTGAGAAATAAAAAAAGAAAAAAAAGAACCCTAATCTGATAAACTTTTTATTATTCCGTTTTGAGATACCTTCACTTTTAAAAATAAATAGTTATATAGCAAAAAATCTAATATAACATATCAGACAAAAAAATTTAATCTTGTATATTATATAATTAAAGGAAATGGGATAATATTCGATGGTTTTAGCGCAATATATGGATATAGCAAGATTCATTCAAGTTTTTCTCGTACAAGGGTTAACTGGTTTATTTTTTCTGTTTATAGCGTATAGAATTTTAAAGAGAGAGTCGAAGGGACTTAACCTTATATTAAGTGGATTTTATTTATCTGTGGCTTTTGGAGTTATTATAAATGTGATTTACGCGTTCATTTTTGTAGAGTCCGTTGTTCGTATACTACATTTTTTAACTTACTATCTGCTGTGCCTTTCTTTAATCTTCTTACTCATTTTTGTATTAATACTTGACAAATCGGACAAGGTTATAACTCCCAAAATTCAATTAGTATTGATAATTACATTTGGCATTCTTTTATTTAGCCTATGGTTTATACCAGACGGTATTGTTATTAATGCGGATACAGATTGGAAACCCGAGTGGAGTTGGACTTTCTTAACCTTTAGTTTTATTATTTGTAGCTCGATAGCTATTGTTCCTACAACTTATTTTTCTTTAAAACTATATCTTAAGTTCGAGTACAAGGAATTAAAGAAGAAATGGAAGTATTTTTTAGTTGGTATTTTCGCATATTTCTTTTTATTTTATGGTACTACAATCTCCAATACATTAGCCGACCCAACTTTTAGGTTAATATGGTCTCTTGCATCATTACCCACGCTTATTGCTCTGTACTTTGTTTATTATGGCGTCGCGAAGCAATTATAATAATTTTAATATTATTTCTATTTTTTTTACCATTCAAAAAATTACAAATAAAATTTTTTACATCTCAACATGTTAGATTAAATTACAATTAAATAAGAGAAAAACAATTATATGTTTATCAAAATAAAAAAAAATATATAATAAATAAATTTTAAACAATAAAAAAAATTCAAGTGAAATTAAAAAATGACTCTTTATCAAATGTCAATGACTCGTATTATAACGGTATATGTAGCACAAGGATTTATGTGTCTTTTTTTCCTTTTTTTAGCGTACAAAATTCTCAAAAGAGATAGGAAACGTCTAAATATAATCTTTTCAGGATTTTATATATCTCCCGCTGTTGGATTTATAATAAATTTTATTTATGCTCCTCTTACCATCGGTTCTGTTGTGCTGATGCTAAACTTTCTCACTAACTTCTTTATCTTCTATTCTTCAATATTTATAGTAGTTTTTAATTTAATTCTTTTAAAATCTGAAAAGGCAATTACAACAAGGAAGCAATTAATTATTCTTATTGCGTACGGTATTGCTATGTTTTCAATGATAGTATTTTTATTTATTCCTGGTTATGGTGTTTATTTTAACCCAAATTGGAGCCCTGTTTGGAGCGTCCCATTCTTCTTATATGTTGTAGCAATCGAAACTATTGGAATATTACCAGCACTTTATCTATCATTTCAGATTTATAAGAAATTAGAAGATGAGCTATTAAAAAAAAAGTGGAAATTCTTTATAATCGGATTATGCTTAATTTTTGTCTTTTTGTATGGAATTTTTATCTCTAATGTTTTAAATATTGACATCTTTAGAACAATAATAGGAGTAGTAGGCTTGATATTAGCTCTTGTAGGAGCTTATATGATGTTCTATGGCGTGGGACGTCAAATAGAAAAATAATTTTTACTAAAATCTTTTCTTTTTTTTATCATCTCAAATTTTATCTTTTAGTATTGCAATTATTTATTATTATAGATAAATTCAAAATTAGTATAGGTTAATTTTCTTTTTAATTCATTCAAATAGTAAAATTTGTCATTCTCAAGTGGAATAATACATATAAAAGTGTTTTTTATGTCTAATGAGCTCGAACGGGTTAGAGGTGTTGGACCAATAGCTGCTGTAAACCTTAATAAAGCAGGTGTGAAAAAAATTGAAGAGATCGCAAACTCTACAACCGAACAGCTAGCATGGATTAAGGGAATTGGCATTGTCTCAGCGAAAAAAATAATAGAAAACGCAAATGAATTACTTCAGCTTGAGAAAAGCATCCAGAAAGTTTTAGATTCAATAAAAGAGAATTTTGTGAAAAATTGTCCAAAATGTTCTGGAGCTATGGTGTCAAAATATATTATTCTCGGACCTGACAGGCGATTAAAAGCAAAACAGTGTACTATATGTAAATTTTACTTACCTGAATAATCCTGTTCACTTAAAAAAGTCAAGGTTTACATTCCTAATCCAAATAGAAATACGAAAGCCATTATATAAAGGAATATAAAAAATACTCCAGATTTTTTGTCCATTTTTTGTCTGACTGCTACTACAACAATTACAATTATACTAACAACGAGCGTATATAAAACCGTAGGTACCGCTAATTCTGCTGTAACCGCTTGAGGGAAGAAGACTTGACCAATGCCTATAGATAAAGTAGAATCAACGATACAAGAACCAACAATATCTCCAATTGCTATGGAATGATGACCATGACGAAGGGCGTGTATATCAACGACGAGTTCAGGTAGCGACGTTCCTATTGAGAGAATAAAGAAACTGATGATATATTCGTGAATACTTAGAGCTTGCGATATATAAATAACAGAATTTACTATGGTATAGGAGCCAATTGTGACGCCACCAAAACCAATTGCAGCAAACAAAAGGAGAATTTTTTTACTCTTTGTTGGTTGCACCGTTTCTATCAATTCTACTCTATGCATTATGCTCTCTTTATTCGCGTTATATATTAACCAAAAATAAATTACAAGGCTGAAAACCATAAATAGCGCGTTCAAACGAGTAATGTATCCTTTCTCAACAATAGTAAAGATCAATAATAAAGACAGAACTTCGCAAGAACCTAATATTATTATATCCTTTCTATTAACATGAAATGAACCACAAATTATTGGTAGAAGTCCAAAAACTAAAGTGAGTTGCGTGAGATCTGAGCCAACAGAATCTCCTACATCAATATCTCCGTGACCTAAAGAACAGGAAATAATTGAATTAAAAATTTCAGAAATATCTGTGCCTATTGATACTAAAGTCACTCCAATTATTAATGGCGATACCCCTAAGGCTGTTGCAAGTAATGCTGAGTTTTTTACGGCAAATTGACTAGAGAAGATTATAATAGCAACCCCTCCTACGAGAATAAAAAACACTACGATTATTTCAATCATTTAATTACATCCTCTTTATAAAATACTCAGTTGTATCGTAAATCCCTAAATAGAATTTATCAAGAAATACCAACCAAGTTTGTTGGTCTAACTTGAATTAGTGTCTTAAAACATTTTTGAATAAGTGAAATCGCTGTTTAATTTTCGAGATTTGTTGAATAAATATTCAAATTATTTGAATTAGTGTACCATTCTCTATTCAACTGTAAATTATTTAAAGATTATCTTTTTTCTTAGCAAAAATAACTTTATTAAAAATTAACTTTAATTTCAGTGAATATTTCTAAATTTTATTTCTTTCATAGTCTTTGGATTAATTCTGACAATATTTCTCCTCCACTACCTTTTAAAAAGATATCAGCAATATTGTCCATTGCGGTACTATCTCGATTTACGAAGATTACTTTTGCTCCACTTTCTTTCGCGATGGAAGGTAAAAAATTTGCTGGGGATATGAGTAAAGAGCTTCCTATCATCATAAAACAATCACAAGACCTACAGGCGGTCATTGCTCTTTCTAACACGCTTGGGCGCAATGGTTCTCCAAATAGCACTACTTTTGGTTTTATATACCCACTACATTCACAAACTGGATATTTTAAATTCTTAGTCTCAACTTCTTCAAAAAGAAATTCTTTTTTACACCTAATACATTCCAATTTTTCATAAGAACCGTGTAATTCGTAAATTGGTATATTATTATAAGTTCCACTTCCCGCGCGTTGATGTAGTGCGTCTACATTTTGAGTGATTATTGCAATCATTTTCCCAAGTTTTTCCAGCTCAACAACCGCATAATGAATTGGATTCGGCTTCGCATTAACTACTATGTCGACTAATTCGTTATGCATAGTCCAGAACTTGCTCGGATCTTCCAGAAAATAGTGATAGCTCGCATAAATCGAAGGATCGTAGCGAGACCACAAACCTCCCTCGCTTCTAAAATCTGCGATCCCAGATTCAGTTGAAGCTCCTGCTCCCGTAAACACAACGATTTTCTCGGAATTCCTTACGATTTTAGTGGCTTCAATTAAATTTTTTTCATCAATCATTAAATCATTATTAGTTATCTAAAAGTTATAAAAATTATTTTTATCTTTTAATTTGAAGGAACCAAACCGTTCTCTTCTTCTGTCTCTTATAGCTAGACTTTGCCATTTCATATCATGCATAAAGAATTGAGATTTATGCAGTTTCAAAGCGTCATACACCTTAAATCTCAAATTCCCTATTCGAATTTTAACTAGATTTTTATCTTGAGCTTTTAAAGGATTATATAAAGCGTACACATAAAATTCCAAGTTTTTTAGATTTAGTTCTTCAGCTACTTTAACTGCAATTTCATAAGTTGCTTGATGATCTGGATGATTATTATTAGCGCTGGGAATTACAAATCTATCAACATCTTCTAAAATATCTTTAATTTTATCAACCGCTTCTTTTATATGCTTCCTTAATTCTTGATCGAAAAATTTCAAAAAGTGTCTATTTTCCTTTTTAATTCCCAAAAACTCACCAGCAGCATCTGCCTCAGCCAATCTTGTTTTAGCCAATTCATCTTCAGAGATTCTAGTAGCTTCACAATCTTCAAGATCTCCAATGATTTTTGGTTCTCTATAACAAGCTCTACCATCCGTAAGCCAAATAATATGAACATTATGACCCTCATTAAGCCATGTTAGAATAGACCCTCCTGCGCCATAACTTTCATCATCAGGATGAGGTGCAAAAATAACGATCTTCAATATAAACTCCAAATTAAGTTTTAAATAGTTCTTTGACTAACAATATAATTAAATTTGTAATAAAAGTTTTTAAAATTTCAACAATAAACAAGTACGAGAAAGTAAATTTCGAGGTTAATTAAACAATATTTAAAAAACTTTAAAGATATTTCAATAAACTTTTTTTTTTTTAATAGTATTCAAGTATTTATTTTTTTTTCTATTATTTTCCGTGTTCGGAGAGCCGACATTATTTTAGATTTAACCAATCACCCCCAGTAATTTTTTCTCCCTTGTTAGAAATAGCTGCTTCAAGCAATCTTGATTTTGAACCAGAGTCCATTTTCTCCTTTTTCTCTCTTGCGCTCTGGCATTAGTGATCAATTTTTTGTTCATTTTCCACGAATTATAAAGCAACAGTCGTGCCAACATGTCAAGATATCGCACATTATCGTGATTCGATTTCCATCGACGATTGATCCGATTTAAGTCGCTGAATCCCGTTTCGATCAACCATCGTCGTCGATAAAATAATGAAGTGCGGGACGCCCAAGAACTCGTCTTTCCTTT
>JAUWZT010000044.1 GCA_030615145.1 Promethearchaeota archaeon
ATCGACAACAATTTGATGTGATTTAGTAAAGCCCTTATGTTCCATTAATACATTCAATCCTCTTTCATATAATGCTTGTCCAAGAGCTTGGGCATTCTCAATTACGTTTTTATGATAATTTTTTCCAAACTCTAACATTTCAGCTAGAGCAACTGCCAAACCCGCTACTGCTGCTAAGTGGTGATTAGAAAGTAAGGCTGGAAAGGCACACGATCTTAAAGTTTCAATTAAATCTTCCCTATTTGATACTAATGCTCCATGTTGAGGTCCTGGGAGTGTTTTATGTGTATTAAAAGTCATAGTATCAGCTCCTTCTCTTAAAGGGTCTTGAAAATACCCCGAACCAATTAATCCCGCAACATGAGCACCATCATAGCCAACATACGCTCCGACCTCCTTTGCAACATCACCTAGTTCTTTAACGGGATGCGGGAATAGAAAAACTGAACCACCAAATAAAACTAACTCGGGTTTAAATTCCCGAATGATCTTAGCTGAAGCATCAATATTGAGATTCATTTCATCGTTATCGAATGCTAAATATTCAATATTTAGTCCCCTTGTTGTTCCAGCCGTACCAAAAATTTCCCTTCCGCTTTTGGCGAATCTTGGTCCATGAGAAATATGACCTCCCCGAACAATAGACATACAACACATTTTACCATTATTATCAGAAGTAAATGCATTATACATAACCAAATTCGCTACAACTCCAGAAATAGGCCTTACATCAGCATGAATACATCTAAAATATTCCTTTGTAAGTTCCATGCAAATATCTTCGATTTGATCTATATATTTGCATCCTGCATAGACTCTTTGCCCACTCCATCCTTCTGCATATCGATGTGAGAAATCGGAAGCAGAAACTTCGTCTACAGCAGGGCTAGTGATGTTTTCAGAAGCAATCAGAGGTATTGATTTTTGGAACCAATCATGATGTTTTAATAATATATTTCTAATTTCTTCGACTTTCTTTTTCAAATTTTATCAAATCTTTTTTTTGAAATTTTAAAGTTCTTATTGCATTATAATAAAATGCAAATAATTTTAAATCTTACGACAAATTTCTAAGAATTTTATCTATATGTTTGAAATTTGGATTATATTACAATCAGATTTATCAAAAACATATTAAGAAAATTAAGATATAATCAAATAAAAGTAATCATAACAAGGAATATTTTTTAACTTAAATCTTAATTTACTCTTTAGATTGTTCGAGGATTAATCGAGCTTCAAATAGGTTTAGTTTTTTACCCGCCTTTTGTTTCTCCAACGCAACAGCCAATTTCTCTCGCTTTAAATTTTCAATCTCATCGCTTTTTCTTGTTTTCTTTCTATACGGCGTTTTTGACCTACTTTGAGAGGGGTAATATGGTCGTTTTCCTTTTGATATTTTTTTTCTTTTGTTCATAACTCGCAATAATTTTTCGTGGTACTCATCAGCTGCTTTTTTATTTTCGATCAACTCTTCTTCAAGAGCTTTCTTTTTCTCTCTTAATTCGTTAATTATTTCATAGGTTTCATGCATTTTGGCATGGTAATTTTGAGATTTATTAGACGTTTTACTTAGTTGCTCATAAATCTTATTTAAATTAATTTTAACAATTTGGATTTTACGCTCAATTCTAAAGTAATCATTGTTCTGTTGCTCATCCAAGAAGTCGTGTTTAATTTTAACTAATTCTCTAATTTTGTCAACAATTGCATTTTCTTCAACAATCTCTAAATTTTCAATTTCAATTCTTCTTTCTAAATTATCTATCTTTTTATCGATTTGTTTAACAGAGATGAATTTCTTTGTATCTTTTCCCTTTTTGCTTGTTTTCAAAAGTGCTTTTCCTTCATCGATGAATTTATCTTGTAATTGCTTATATTCTATTTTTTTGTCTTTTAATTTCTTTACTTTTTCGTTCCAATGATCCCGCTTTTTCTTATAATCGTTTTTCACAACATTTAAGTAGTCCTCGATTTCACCGTCAATTTCTTGTAAATCGGTAATAAATTTTTTAGTTTTTTTGTTTAAATCATCTCGTTTTTGCCTAAATTCTTCAATTTGAAGTTGAAGTTCTTTAAAAGAGATTTTTGAAGTTTGAGACGTATTTTTATTGGCACTACTCATAGATTAATCATTAACGAGTATTTATAAAAAAGGTTGCATAAACAATGATTGATTATTTCAATTTTACATATATTTTATATTTACTCATTTAAATTATTTTAAATATTGTTAAAAAAATTATTTAAAATAAAAGGACGAAAGAAAGCGATAATTACATTTTAGAAATTGTATAAAAATTCGGGTTTTGGAAAAGAGATTAATTATGACAGAAGAGATAATAAAAGAAAATGATTTAATTTACCTAATTCTTGATGAACGAAGAAAGTGGCTGGTCAGTGTAGAATCTGGGGGTGAATTTCATACACATAAAGGGATCATAAAGTATGATGATCTAATAGGAAAACCATTTGGTTCTGTAATCTTTTCTCGACCTTATGAAACTCAAGGATATAAATTCTACATTTTTAAACCTTTACCTTCTGATTATGTAACTTATATGAGCCGTAAAACTCAAATAATTTATCCGGAAGACGCAGGATTAATTTTAATGTATACTGGGATTGGTCCTGGCAGTATGGTTGTTGAAGCAGGGTGTGGTTCTGGAGCATTAACATGTATTTTAGGAAATTATGTGAGACCCGAGGGACATATATTTTCGTACGATATCAGAGAAAAAAGTCTAAAACGAGCTCAAAGGAATGTTATTAAGGCAAATTTACAAGATTTTGTATCAATTCAATTCGGAGATATTATAAATGACGATCTTAAACACAAAAATGTCGACTCAGTTGTTTTAGATATGCCACAACCTTGGAAGGCTGTTGAAAAAATTAGGAGTTATCTTAAACTTAGTGGAACCTTTGTTTCATTCTCACCTGCTATAGAACAAGTTAAAAAAACAACTTTTGCTCTACAAGAAAACGGATTTTATGAAATAAATACATACGAATTGATTAAAAGAAAATTTCAAGTGAAAGAGAACGCAACCCATCCCGAAGTTCGAATGATTGGGCATACGGGCTACATGACGTTCGGAAGAAAAATCAATGATGTTAGAAATCCATATCGAGAAAAGAAACCAAAGCAGAACGAGTTTGTCGAATTGAATGGAATGCCCTTACGAGGTTGATAAATAATGGTAATAGATTACAAAGATTTTACTAAATTAGATTTAAAAGTCGGATTAATTAAAACTTGTGAACATATTACAAAGTCTAAGACTCTTTATAGATTAACAGTAGATTGTGGAGAGGATAAGTTGAGACAGATTATAACAGGAATTTCCAGCTATTATTCCCCAGAGGAATTAGTAAACGAGAAGATTGTTGTCTTAACGAATCTTAAACCAAAAAAAATTATGGGCTTAGAAAGCCAAGGAATGCTTTTAGCTGCGGATTTTAATAACGAGCCTTTTTTGTTAAAAATAGATGAGCGAAATGGAAAAGTTATCCCACTAGGGAGTAAAATAAAATAATTAAAATCCTTTTAATTTAACGCCAGTTTGCATCTCTTTCTTTTTCTTATACCTCTGAGTTTTAAAGTAATGTTTCTTTTTCTCAGGTAAAATATCAATGTATTTCCTTAAAATATCTTCAACATAAGCTTTAGTTGCTTTATTTGATATTTTGTTTGGATTAGATAAATTTGCTAGAATATCTTTATTTTTAGAGTCAGCCGAAAGTCCTAAATTTTTTATTGGAATATGAAAAGAATGAGTAAACCAGCCTGTACTTTTTCCTTTTTTTTTTTTTCTTCGTGAGCAATTATTTTTAAAATATTTACTCCTTCTTTTTTAATTTTGAAATCAAGGATGTTCTTGCCCGGACGTACTATTATAGTAGCGTAAAGTGGAAGATTATTTTTAGGATCGTGTATTTTTTTAAGAAACTCCTTTAAGTTGTCGTTCATTGTGATTCAAAACGATAAAAAGTGCTTATTTATAAATAGCTTAAATTAAGATAATTAATTAAATTTATTATTAAAAAGAAAGAAAAAGGAGAAGAAATCGTGACGGTTGTATTAGAAACGTTTGAAATTAAAACGAAAGCTTATTGCGATGTAATAAATATTACACCTCAAGTTCAAAGTGCAGTTGAGAGAAGTGGATTGAAAGATGGCATAGTAAATGTACATATTGCCGGATCTACTGGAGCTATTTCCACAACTGAATATGAGCCCGGAATAGTTAAGCATGATATTAAGGATCTACTTGAAAAACTAATTCCATACGATAAAAATTATGCACATCATAAAACATGGCACGATCATAACGGAGCAGGTCATTTAAGGAGTTTTCTCCTTAAAACATCTCAAACTTTTCCATTCAAAAACAAAAAATTAATCCTTGGGAGCTGGCAGTCTGTAATTTTCGTGGAGAATGACGAAAAACCTAGACATAGAAAAATTTACTGTTCTATTATAGGAGAATAATTGTGAAATAATAAAAATAAAAAATAATTAATTCTTTTGGTTCATATTATTAAATTCGTGCACTAACATGTCATATACTTCTCGACGGCGAATATTTTCGAATTTATCTATCATTTTTAAGATAGTTTTATGACCCTCTTGTATCATGCTTTTAAACATAGGAATCTTTCGTACTACGTTCTCAAATTTATTTTTCTGATTTATTTGATAATTAAAAAATTCCAAAAATTGGTTTTCCTCTTCGTTCAATTCAATCCACTTTTATAAATTACTATTTAACGAAATTAAAATAGTTCTCATTATAAAATGAAAGTGTCATGTAAGTATTTTTCAAGTAATATTAGAAATTTGAGATATTGGGAAGCAAAATAGAAAAAGACCATAAGATTAAAAATAATGAATTTCACTTACTATTAAAAAATTTCATTATAAACTTCGTTTAAAAAAGGTTTTATCGTTATTTTTTTTTATAAATGTTTACAAAAAGGATAAGTATTGGTTCACAATAATGGAACGATTTATTAAGGTAATTGTAGCTGGTTTAGATAACGCAGGTAAAACATCGATATTAACTGCGTTAGATAAGAAATATGACTTTCATAAAGATATAATTTCCCTTACACCAACGATTAGAGTTGAATATCAAGCAACCGAATTTCTAAAAAACAAAATTGTATTTTGGGATATGGGCGGGCAAGAGCAATATAGAAAGCTATATCAAGAGAAGCAAGATGTTTATTTTGCGGATACTGATTTGATGGCATATATCATTGACATTCAAGATACAAAAAGAATTGGAACTTCTCTCGCTTATTTAGATATGATTATGCATAATTTCAAGAAGCATAATATGGATGTTCCTTTAATAATTAGTTTTCATAAATTCGATCCCGAATTTCGTGGAAACGAGGAAATGGTTGATCAGATTGAAGAATTAAAAGAAAATATTCTAAAAAAATATCCCTCATTTAAAATCTTATTCCAACAAACATCAATTTACGATATAATTTCAATTGTTCAACTTATTTCTTATGGGTTATCAGTATTTGATGAAAAATTCTTTGAACTTTCTGAACTTTTAGAAAAGTACATCAAGGAATTCGACAGTAAATCGTTAATAATATTCGATAAAAACGGTATTATTATGAGTGAGTTCTACAACGATTTTATAGAACCAGAAATATACATTGAGCTTCTCGAATTCATTAAGGAACACCTCTTTTTACTTAAAAGAATGCAAGAAGAATCTTATGAGACTGATTCCACCTTTTTAACAATTGGAAATGAATTAATATCATATCTACATCGAATAAAACTCAAAGAAGAATCGTTATTTGTCTCGGTAGTTATGAAAGAAAAATTAAAAGAGAAGTTTTTAGAAAAAGTTTCAGATTTTCTTTCTGATTTAACAGAGATTTTGAAAACTTTACGAATTTAATTATAGAATTCCATAAAATCTACATCAAATAGCAGATGTAGGGAATTAACGATTAGTCGATATCTAAAAGCTCTTTAGCTTTATCAATTAGTTTTTCCTTTTTCTTTTGATGTTGTTTAATAAATTTCAAAACCTTTTCGGCGCATTGTGCTTTATGCTCTCCGCACATTAACTCACCTTTAACGCATCTTTCAAATTCATCAGCTAAAACCGCATCATCATCTTCAAATTAGTACGAATTCGAAACAAAATAGAAAAAGACCATAAGATTAAAAATAATGAATTTCACTTACTATTAAAAAATTTCATTATAAACTTCGTTTAAAAAAGGTTTTATCGTTTTTTTTTTTAATAAGTGTTTACAATAAGGATAAGTATTGGTTCATAATAATGGAACGGTTTATTAAGGTAATTGTAGCTGGTTTAGATAACGCTAAATAGAAATACAATTTAATGTGAAAAAATTTAATGGAAAGATTATTAAAAATTATTGTAAGTGGATTGGATAACGCCGGTAAAACATCCATCTTAACAGCCTTGGACAAGAAATATGATTTTGAAAGAGATATTGTCCAACTTAAACCTACTATTAGAGTAGAATATCATAAAATGAATTTTCTGAAAAATAATACTATTTTCTGGGATATGGGGGGCCAAGAAACTTATCGTGAGATTTACGTGAATTACCAGAGTGTTTACTTTGATGCTACTGATTTACTTATCTATGTAATCGATGTTCAAGATCCAGATCGTTTTGATGACTCACTTGAATATTTAAATGCGATTTTAACATTTTTCTCTGAAAGTGAAATGGGTGTCCCAATAATAATTACATTCCATAAATACGATCCCGAGTTAAAAGCTGATGAAGAGATCCTAGCAAATATTGAAAAACTAAGAGAAAAAATTTTGAATGAATATCCTGATTTCAACATTTTATTTCAGCAATCTTCTATTTATGATATAATTTCAATTGTTCAATTAGTTTCATATGGGCTTTCTGTTTTTGATAAGAAATTTTTTGAACTTTCAGAATTGCTAGAATACTATATAGAAATTTTTAACAATCAAGCTCTTATTGTATTTGATCGTAATGGGATAATTGTTTCTGAATATTATAGTGATATTGAACCCGATGTCTACGTTGAGTTATTAGAATCAATTAAAGAGCATCTATTTTTACTTAAACGGATGGAAGAGGAAAAATATGAAGGATACTTAGATTTTACTTCAACTGAAGGGAAAATGTTTTCGTATTTACTAAAAACGAAAATAAATAATGATATATTTTTCGTGTCAGCAGTACTTAGAGAGGAACAAAAATTAAAATTCTTTGAAAGATTCCCTTTTTTCCTTGATGATCTGACGAAGATCATTAAACAGTTAATTTAAATTGAATTAATGGGAAAAGAAAAATTAAAAGAACAATTTTTAGAAAAAGTTTCAGATTTTCTTTCTGATTTAACAGAGATTTTGAAAACTTTACGAATTTAATTTTAGATTTCCATAAAATCTACATCAAATAGCAGATGTAGGGAATAAACGATTAATCGATATCTAAAAGCTCTCTAGCTTTATCAATTAGTTTTTCCTTTTTCTTTTGATGTTGTTTAATAAATTTCAAAACCTTTTCGGCGCACTGTGCTTTATGCTCTCCGCACATTAACTCACCTTTAACGCATCTTTCAAATTCATCAGCTAAAACCGCATCATCATCTTCAAAGTGGTACATTAACATTTTATAAATCATGCAATTTTTAGGTTCGCCGCCAAGTTCTTGTTGTTCCTTCTTGTTTTTACGTCCACCCGTAAGAGCTCCTTTAACCTTTTTCTCTATAGATTCTAAAGGTTCGTTAAACGTAAAATAACTATTAGGGTTTCTTTTTGCCATTTTTTCTGATCCGTCTATGCCTGCCAATAAATAATGATAAGTAGCCCCTGGTAAGAAAAATGTTTTGTAATATCGTCTCGTAAGATCTCTAGTAAGTCTTATGTGTGGATCCTGATCGATCCCTACGGGGACTATAACTGGCTGTGGAGCCTCTAAAATCTGAGGAATTATGATATCTCCGGTTTGAACTAGCGCTGATAAATAAAGCCCAAATGTCTTCTCTCCGTATATTGCGTTTAACATGTTTTGAGTTACTAATCTACTTACTTTAAAGCATACATCTTTAACAATAGGTTCTTTGGATTGCCTCCAAATATATGCTTTATCAGGTGAAGGATCTAAACCAAGTGCTAATATGTCTGCTAGATTATCAACAGCAATTGGTTCCGCCTCTTTGTAGGTAATTCCATTATCCTCCCAAGATTCAATATCTGCTATACAATAATACGCCTTCCCTCCCATTTTTTGAAATTCAATAATTTCTAAGGCAGTAGTTGAGGTTCCTAGATGAAATGGTCCAGATGGTTTTATTCCACTCATTACAGCCCATGGTTGTTTTTTTTCGATTGCATTTAATACTAAACCCAAATCGCGATGCCCAAAAATGATTTTTCTCCGAATAAATCTATTTTTAATTAATTTTTGGCGAATTACTTCGTCTATTTCTTCAATTCCAAACTCTTTTTTTATTCTCTCATAATCCTCATCGTTTGTTGGACCAGAGGAACCCCAGGGATCAAGCATTTTTAATTCTCTTTTTTGCTTTTTTAGGTCTATTATTGATAATTATAAAAATAGAAACCAAATAAAAACTTTGATACTTAAAGAACTATTTAAGTGCTCGAATAATATTTCAAACACTTTTTGCAATTTTTAACTTCTTTTTGTTAATAGAATATGGATTTAATTAAGTGGATATAACTATATTTTTTACTAAAAATATTAAAAATTGTTATATTTATTTTTTCTTTACCCAAGGTTTTTTAAAAATAACACGCGTCTTTGCTTTTAAATATTTAACAATAACATTTTATCTTACCGTGAAATTAACTTATAGGTTTAGACATCTTAAAAGTGTTCAGTTAGATTTGCTTTGTATTATTTCTAAAAAGCTCTATAATCAGGCAAATTGGTACATACGACAAGATTTCTTTCATTTGGGAAATTGGCTTCGCTATCAAGATTTAAATTTTATTTTGCAACACTCTAATAACTACAAATTATTAAAAGCTCAAACTTCGCAACAGATTCTTAAAATCATCGATAGGAATTGGAAAAGTTTCTTCAATGCAATAAAAGAATGGAAAAAGGGTCGAGGAAAGTTCAATGGAAGACCGAGACCACCTAAATATAAGAAAGACGGTTATAATCTCTTGATCTTTACGAATCAGAATAGTAAAATTACGAACAATAAGATCATTCTTACGATGTCCATGTTTTTTAAGAAAGCATTTCCTGAATTTGAACATCCAATAGAAATTACAATACCTCGCTATAGAAACAAGAATTTCGAATGTTATCAGCAAATACGCATTTTACCGAGAAAAAAATTCTACGAAATAGAAGTAGTATATAAAACAAAGGTAGAGAAAGCGGAATTAAACGATGACTCGTACTTATCTATTGATTTTGGATTAAATAATTTAATAACTACGGTAGAAAACAGAAACGAAAAACCGATCATCGTTTCAGGAAGAGTTTTAAAGTCTATTAACCGACAATGGAACAAACAGAAAGCAAGGCTTAATTCTATCAAAGACAAACAGAACCTAAAGCGGACAAATAGGCTCGAAAGTATTACTATTAATCGAAATTCAGTTATTACCGATTATTTACATAAAACAGCTCAATTTCTCATAGGTTATTGCTTAGAAAACCAAATAGGACATATTTGTTTAGGTAATTTGAAAAATATAAAACAGAATATCAGAATGGGCAAACGAAATAACCAAAATTTCGTGAATATCCCCATTCAAAAGCTTAAACAAATGATAACTTATAAAGCTCAACTTGTAGGAATTCAAATTCACGAAGTCAATGAGTCCTATACTTCAAAATGTAGCTCGTTGGATTTAGAACCGATTCAAAAACGTAAAAATTATGTTGGTAAACGGACAAAACGAGGATTATTTAGAGGTTCGAATTATCTTCTCAATGCAGATGTAAATGGAGCGTTAAATATCCTCAGAAAAGTAGTCGGAGATGGTTTTATTCAAAATCTATCCGATAGAGGTTGCTGGTTTCAGCCTGTGCGAATAAGGGATGTGTTCCAAACTTCGCATGAACAATTTTTATTAAAATGTTATACTATTACTTAACATTTTTAACAAAATTGATAACCTAACCGCTAAGTATATTAAATCTACATTTTACTCTTTTATTGTTATGACCGTGAAAGATTCTAAATCTGAAGACGAATGGAAGCAAATATTAACTAAAGAACAATATCATGTATTAAGGTTAAAAGGAACCGAACGACCATTCTCAGGAAAATATTGGAATAATCGCGAAAAAGGCCTTTATTATTGCGCGGGGTGTGGGGTGCCTCTATTTGATTCAAACGCTCAGTTCGAATCTGGTTGCGGTTGGCCTAGCTTTTCAGTCCCTATAAGCGATAAAGATGTCGATACACAGTCAGATCTCAGTTTAGGCATGAAAAGAGAGGAAGTATTATGCAATAAATGTGGAGGTCATTTGGGACATGTATTTGACGACGGTCCTAAACCTACAGGCTTAAGATATTGCATTAATTCAATTTCTTTAGATTTTAAACCAGAAGTGTGAGTTTCCAAAATAAATGCCAGATAGTAAACCAACAATTTTTTGATTATAAATAACTAGTAAGAATAGACAATTTAGGAATAGATTTTTATATTTATTATGTGAAGTATTAAATAAAAATGAATGAAAAACTACTAAGTTCATACTTTAGAAGTTATTTAAAGGAAAAAAGAATAAATTTCATAGAGCAAGTTCCATTTAGAAAGAAGAGAATAGATTTTGTAATTTATGATGAGGAAGAAAATATATATACTTTTGAATTAAAAGTATCTGATTGGAAATCTGTTTTTAATCAAGCTTGTAAGAATCTATTGTTTTCTGATAAATCTTATATTTGCCTTTGGCATACTTTTGAGAATAGAATTGATATGGATTTAGTTAAAAGATATAATATTGGACTTTTTCTTATTAAGAAAAATAAGGTGTCAGAAATTGTTAGCCCACATAACAATAATAAGTATTTAAAACTTATTTATTATGAATCCTTTAAAAATAAAGTTCTCAATTCAAAATATAATGAAAATCTATTTGGAAATTGATTCGTTTAGTTCATTGGATTATTATAGAATCTTCAAAACAAAAACTAGGGAAGATATAATATCTCAAGCCATAGATGGATTGATTCTAACTGCAAACTTTCTATTTAAGAATGAGATTAACAAGATACAAAAAATTAAGCAGATAGTTTCAAATTTTAATATCCCAATAATGATTAATCCAAACACAAACAGTTATTATCAGTTCGAAACTAATGCTGGTTTCATAGATAATGATATTAAAGAGAGGTTTCAGAAGTATTATAACCTTAACTCCTTCATATATTCAACAACCAACGATGAAAAACTGGATAACATTGAACGAATCATAAATTTTCAAAAGGATTTTTTTAAAATTGAGGAAGCTATAGAGCCTGGAACACTTCTTGATTTCTTAGATGAAGTAGATAGGACTAAAGTAATAAAAATTGATCATCACCTAATTACACCTTTTTTATATTCAGGGATTAATTTTTCAAGTAATAATCTTAATGAATACATTAGATTATCTTCTAATTTTCAAAATGAAGACAATCAGTTATTCTTATTTCTGTATTTTGATGAAACGATGTATTCTAGAATTGAATCGATAATTAACAATTGGAGTGATTATTTTAGCTCTATAATCTTATGGAACAATTCATATAATGAATTCTATAACTCCAAAGTTCAATTAACGGAGTTTAAGGATTTCTTAGATAAGATACTTGATTTTAAAGATAAATTGATTTTTTCTTATCCAGGATTATTGGGGCTTCATTATCTACGGGAATATTTCTCAGGATTTATAATTAAGAAACAATTATATCCTGGAGATCAAAAAACACCCCCAACCCAAAGTCAAATCTTAACACCTTCTACTCAAATAAAATTTGGAAGGAAATCTAGAACTTTTTATAATCCAAATAACCATTGTTTGAATACAAAGTTAGATATAGAAAATCCTGCTACCTTGGAAAACCTTAGACATACATACAACTGTGAATGTTTTGTATGTGAGAATAAAATCCTTAATGATAGAAGATTTTTTGATACAAACATAGTGAAACTAATTGATAATACAAGAAACAAGTTTTATCATAATTTATTTTGTATTTTAAAAGATATTTTAATTCTACAAACGGGAAACAATATGCAAATTAATCAAATTCTTAGTAATATTGAAAAATATAATAATTGGAGGGAAGTCTTTGTTTGAGATACAAGATAATGAATTAGTCTTATTTTCTATCTTTGATAAAGAAAATAGGCCGATAGGTAAAACAGAATTAATTAAGTCCATATTCCTCTTTTCAAAACTTCTTAATCTCTCGGATATCTTCAAGTTTTCTGGAGATCTTTTTGGTCCCAATGAAGATGATAATTGTATTACAGCTGAAATTGATAGACATGACTATATAATATCAACATATGAAAAAGATACCAATGTTTATTATTTTGATACGATTTTCTTCAATAAATATAAGACTAAATTTGCTCAGAAGATAGAATCTAATCCATACTTGAGATTACTAAATAGATTAACCAATTTTATGAAATGCGGAGAATTGTCAATAAAAATAGCGTTAATTTATTCCATTTTTCCAGAATACACAAGTGACTCAAGTATTAAAGAAGATTTGAAACCTTTCATTTCTAATAAACCTTTAATGAATAGATACTTAAGAGATCTGCTGCATTTGATCCCTTTAAAGACATTTAAAGAGATCTTTGATTTAATCCTCATTAGATTGGAACCCTTTGTTTTTCTTAATGAAGAAAATACAGAAAAGCTTATTAAAGCTATGAGAATAATTAATAATTTTGATACCATTGATTTAATTTATCCTCTCCTAAATTCACTAATCCTTAGTGTTACTGATATCAATTATAAATATCTCTTAGAATATATTTTGTTTCTTTTAAAAAATAATACTAAGGAGATCAGAAACGATATACTTCTTCGTCAGATTCTTTTAATATCTATGCTGAAATTAATGTATGAATCAGAGAGAAGCATAGTACATGAATTAATGGCTGAATTTAGAAAAATGTACTTAAAATTCTCTTTGTGAGTATGAAAAAATGAATGAATCTAACAGGGGTAAATCAAGGTTAATGCTTGATAATGACATAATCATTAAAAATCTTTACGGAAGCTCAAGTATGAAAGAAAAAATCCAAGAAATATTTTCTAATAATGAAAAGACTGTCTTAAAATTAACCTTAGGTGAATTTAAACGGAGTGTAATGAAAGATTTGGTAGTTTTTTACAATGATTTAATTGAATTTTTAGGTAATCAAGATATTAATAGCACCTCATCACATTTAGAGCTTCTTATTGATTTTCTTTTAGATTATAAGAAAAATTACGGAGTGAATGCTAAAGGAAGATTTGCAAATTATATCATTATAATCTTTGAAAATATCCTAAACCACATTAATAATTCTACCGATACTCCTTTAGAAATAACCTTAGATCTTATCAAAAATCAAATCATTGATTATATGGAAATATTCTTTTATAACATTAATGTTATTGGAGATTCTATAAATTGTCCCCATTCTGATTTAGAACCCGCTAGGGATCAAAACAAGTTTGAGAAATTGAGTTTTTCGTGTAAAGATTGTGAAACTAAAAAAATTAATTTTATTTTAGATATCTTTCAAAAGGAAATTGAGATTATTCTAAACTCAGCTATTTCTAATCATTTAATTGATATCTTAAAATATATAATGGATCTTGATAATATTAAAAATATCGACGGTAGGAAGCATGTATGTTTAAATTTAGTGGATTTATTACTGATTTTGAATTGTCCCAAGGGTTACACCATTTTCACTTCTAATTTTTCTCATTTTAATGAAATTTGTGTCCTATTAAATAAGTCTGCTGTTTATCTCCAATAATTTTTTTTATTTCACATAATATGTGATGTGATTGCTAGCATTTTATCGCTCCTCCTCTACTTCCTTAATGGAGAAACACCTTACATTAGTAATTAGGGAACACCAAACACCAAACATTGGTCAAATAATAAGGATTTTAATTGTTTTTTGAAATGATTTATAATAATGCATGTTATAAATAATGTAAAAATCAATCACATAATTGACTTCACATATGATTAAATACTAATGAAAATCTTTTATAAATGAAAGATTGTATTAGAAATACCTATGGATGGTATGAAATGATTATTGATTGGAAAACTATAAAACCTGATAATTTTGAAAAATTAGTTCGAGATTTACTTGATCAAATTGGGTTGCAAGAAGTAATTAATATAGGAAGAGCAGGAGATGAAAATTTAGATATTCTAGCAAAAGAGACTTATCAATCAAAAAGAGGATATACGATAACTAAAAATGTAATGGTTCAAGTAAAGAGATATTTAGCCAGAAAAATGAATCCATCAGAATTCTTTAACATAATTAATGATGCCAAAAATCAGAACATAGATCACTTAGTAATTGTTAATCTTTCAGGTTTTACTTCAGGTGTAAAGGATCGCTATTTAACTTATACTAACAAAAGAAATAAACCAACAATTGAATTATGGGAAAAAAATCAAATTGAATCATATATCTTCCGTTTTCCCCACCTACTAAGATATTTTTCTGCTAAATTAGATAAAATAGATTCAAATACAAAAGAATCCATATTGAAAGAACTAAAAAAAAGGTGGAGTGAACTTAGTAAAGCATGGCTAAATGGTGGTTCTTTAGATCTTTACAAGGAAAAGTTTTATAATCCTGATTTGTATTTAATTATTAAGGGGTTAATTTCACTGACAAAGGATTTTGAAATTATAAAGGAATACAATTTTTATGAAAAATACTATTTATCAGTTCTAAATCGTTCAATCTATCCAGAAATTTCACATCTTGGCTCCCCAATTCTTTTTTATATTACTACATACAATCCAACTATTTTATGTCAAAGTTACTTTCTGAAGAATCAAATGTTCCCAGAGCTTGAAATGTTTATGGAAAAAATAAATTTTGAGATTGCATTCACCTTGCAAACAGTAGATATAGAAGATAGAATAGAATATCATAAATTTCTTAGTATAATTGGGAAAAACGGAATTATGTTGGATTATAATGACATAGATTCAATAGTCAAAACTGGAAATCTTAACTCTATAATAATTCAATATCTTTAAAACATTATATTAGATATAAAAATGAGATAATAAGGACAGAAGCTATAGAAAGGATACCATACGGTGATAAAGGGAGTCGTATCGATTTTCCCTCTTTAATGCTCTTCTTAATGTAGAAAATCTTAATTATTTCAACATATTCAATTACTCTGTTAATATTTTGAGATTCCATAAATTTCTATAAATCTTTTATTAAAATTCATTCACATATTCTTATTAGAAAAATTGGAAATATAAAATTGTCCACCTCATGAATTAAATAATTGGAATAATTCCCTAATAAAATCAATATTGTTTTTTTTAATGGTGTAGGGTCTTATTTTAAAATCTTGATAATTTTTGTAAATAGTTTTAGCTCCAATTCTAACAGGGAT
The DNA here is from genome assembly GCA_030615145.1 of Promethearchaeota archaeon. Lineage (GTDB taxonomy): Archaea > Asgardarchaeota > Lokiarchaeia > Sigyniarchaeales > SOKP01 > SOKP01. The sequence continues at coordinate 15,664 of JAUWZT010000044.1, forward strand.
ACGGTGATCTTTATCATTTACATTTACTACAACGATTTCCCTAGATTGTTGGATAATTAAAATTAAAATTTTTTTTAAAGATTTACCATTTGACCAATTGAATTCATGAAATTTAATTAAACCTTTCTTGTAATTGCTATATTTAATTAATAGATCAATGATTGAATTTTTTTTATCTTCAATATTTTCTACACCATTTATTTTTCGAGGTAGTTTATTTGATATACCAATAAAGATCACACCCCCATCGGCATTCGCAAAAGAAATAATATTACTGATTGCTTTTATTTCATTTTTTCTTTTAGCATCTCTATTTTCAGGAGGTATCATCCAGAAATGAAAGATTTCCTTACAATCCCAGTATTGCCCTTCTGAGTTATTTAAAGTATGATTAATAAAAGAGCTCCAAAATTTGTCATCTTTGATAATCATTCTAGGGCTATTTATTTCTCTTGAGTTTATCTCTAATGAATGCCCAATAGAATAATATTTATTCATAAAATCTTCAATCCTCGAAAGGGGTTGATGTATTGTAGTGATTTTAATTGAATTTGGACATTTTTTATTGATTTCTTCTATCTGAGAATCAATTTTATTCATATAAAAATTTGTAGTACCAGGAGAACCCATAAAAAAAGGTAAAAAGATCCAGCAGATATGATTATTTATTTTTAAGGCAAAACTATAGGAAAACTCATCATGTTGGATTTTAAGAATTATAAGTTTATAAATGTTTTTTGAAGGTATTAGATCTTCATATTCTTGTGTTTGAACATAGTTCAGAACTACATTCAGCATATCGATGTTGGGAAGAGTATAGCCTTCAGGTCCAATAAAATCGATACCTTCATGACCAAACCACCATTCAATTGGATTATTCTTAGCTTGTAGATATTTAGATATAGAGTCCTCAAGTAATATCGTTTTGAGGTCTTCTGGTCGAGATATATTAAGTTTTGTATTAGAATAAGAATAATTTGTTAATCCCATAAATTTCTCATAAGCATAAATAAAGAATCGACCAATAAAAATATCTTCTTCTTTTTCACTTCTTTTTAATTGGAGTGAAACACTCCAATCAGTACTTAATGCTTCTATAAACAATTCAAAATTAACATCCCATTCACTTTCAATATTATGGATATCCTTAAATTCATAGTTATGTAAACTAATTGAGTCAAAAAAAGTTTTTATATATTCTTTTAATCCTTCTTTATAGTTGTGTATTAAATTATTAATCATTTTTAATTCACCATTAAGTTAAAAATGAAAATCTTATTAATTAAATGGTTAGTAGTTTTAGGATTTAATGAAAAACACCTCTAAATACATAAATGTTAATCTT
>JAUWZT010000051.1 GCA_030615145.1 Promethearchaeota archaeon
AAAAGCCAAAAGTGGACCTTACAAGATAACCAAGACGCTTTAGTTGAGATCTTTCTCGAAGCGTAGAAAAAATAAGAGTCGTTATATCGTTAAGGTGAGAATAATGTCGGATTAGAAAAGAATAAAAATTATAAAAAAAAAAATACTTCATTGAATACTGAGTATAGTATAAATTAAAATTATAATGTCCAATAAATATTTTAAATTATATTAAGTGAAAATAAAAAATTGAAAAATAAAAATTTAGGAAATTTATTATTTTAGTAATGCCCCTTCTTTTTTATCGAATAATTTATCTCTCAATATTTTTCCATCGAGAGGAGCACCTTTTAAAAATTTAGATGTTTTACCTAATTCGTTTTGAAAAATTTCATTGAATGAAATCTTACGATCAATTATTCGTACTCCAGGATCTTTTTCTTTAGTTAATGTTTTTCTATATTTCCTAACTTTTCTAACTTGTTTTGGATATTTCAACACTTTTTTGTAGGCATAGAAATATCCTGTTATCAAAACGGCAGCTGCAATACCAACACCCATTAATATCTGAAACATTAAGAATTCTTCCTCTGGTCTGAATACATTTAATGATATCTCAAAGTCTTGAATATAATATTGATCACCCGCTAAAGCACTTATTGTTATAGTAAACGTACCATCGGATAAGTCAGGAATAGTCATTTCGTAAATGCCATCATTATCCGAATCTGTAAGAATGCCACTTCCAAGTTCCGAAACATACGTAACTATTGCGCCTGTAATATTTCCTCCAAAATCGGTATTATTTAAAATGATTTTAATTTTGATAGTATCTCCAGGCCTTTTATCTACTTTATTCGATCCAGATGAAGTAGTAATTTCAACATTGATCTTTTTAAGGTTTACTCTTATATTTATTAATTTTGTCTGATATTTTGGTGATTGAGCCTCAATTGTTAAATGATTTACACCTATTTCTAATCTTTCAGTTGTATTAATAAGTATTGAATATTGTTCCAATGGAATACTTTCATTTAAATATGCTGTTAAGGTTTCGGATGTTAATAAAACATTTGCTCCTGTAATATGAGTATCTGTAAAATCGGAATATCTTACGGTTATATTTAATATTTCGCTTACTATTAGCTCAATATTAGGATCACTAGTTTTATTTTGATTATTTAAGAAAATTTGTAAGTTTTCAGAACTGATTTTATTTATTGTTACTATTGGGTTTATAATTTTTGTTTCAAAATTTTCCAATTGAGCAACAATCGTTAAAAGATTGAGTCCAATGTCAGTTTCATCTGGATTAATAAGAATAGAATACTGTTTTAAAGGTTCATTTTCAATCAAAGGGCCTGTAAAGTTTCCTGATAATAAGACTGTTGCATTTGGTAAATGATCACCTGTTTTATTAAGATATTTTATGGTTATATTTAGCATTTCACCTACATTAAGTTCAATATTAGGTGTTTGAGTCTTATTTTCATTATTTAGATATAAATCAAGGCTAGTTTCTAAATCTGGAAAAATTGTCGTATAAGTTATGTTAAGATAAACATCATCTATAGAGATAGTAATATTTCTATCTAAACTAAATTCATCTGCAAGAAAAACTTCAATTGAAAGATTTACGTGCTCAATAATTAGAGGTGTGATGTCGAATCCGTCTAATTTTCCTTCTTGAAATGTTGTATTGGCTGTAGTTAATTTTACTGTTTCGGGATGCTGATTTTCATTAATTAAAATCCTTATTTCTGAATTTGGAGAGGATTCAGTCCAATTCTGATCAATTTTATATTTAAAGTTAAGTATTGCTTCATTAACTATAACAGTATCACTACTAAGATCACTAATCTTACCAGCATCTTGATTCCAGGATACAGAGGTAAACTGGTCAATTTTCTTTTCATAAGTAAAGGTTAAATTAAAAGATCTAATGGTTAATAAATCCCAGGTATCAATATCCACGTTATATTCATTATCTTCACAATAAATATCTATTCCCAACGTAATTGTAAAATTAAAACTATCACTTTCAAAAGCAGAAGTCAAGTAAGAAATTAGAATTTCTTCGGGAATATTTTCCAATAATGTATCTGTATAATTACTTATCGCTGGGGTGTCTTGCCCAAGATCACTTGTTTTATTGAATGCTACTTGAAATGAATTATTATTATCTATATCTGAAATTAGTACGTAAAATGTTGCAAAATCACCTATACCAAACTGTGTATCTGTTGGTGGATTCTGACCTTCTGTATAATCCCCAGGGCATTCAATGCCACCCCCATCGTGAGGCGAGACTGTAACTGTTGCATTAAATAATGCCTCAAGTGAGGCAGAAGTAATAATATAATCTGACATATTGATAGGCATTGTTATATTTTTTTTCCAATGTATACTGGGAGTATTTCGAGTTTGATCTACGCCTTCATCCCATTCGTGAGATATATATAAACCCGCTGAATTACTACCGCTAATATCCGGGGATATCGGAAATTCTGGATTGTTGAAAGCAATCCAATCAATATCGTTGAGTTGTTCATCAATTCTCATTATACCTGAATCTCCTATGACACTTAGATTTGCATGACCAGAACCTGATGTTGCTTTAACATCTGAATTATCCCCTACTACTTTTGAATACCAAGTCGGCTCTATAGGATCATCAAAGGTTGGCTTATTGAGCAACTGCGTTTCAAAAATTTCTTGACCAGATGTCCCAATAAAACCTAAATCTCCATCTATTATTGATTTTGATGAATCTTCTGAATATCCAACTAAATTTTGGTTTAGAAATGAATTAATTAATAAAAGATTTAAGAAGATAATAATTAAAATAAAGAGTTTAGAAGGTAGCTTTTTAAACTTATTAGTTCTTAAACCTATATGCCATATTTTTCTTAATTTTATCCCAAATTGATTTTTAAATAATTTTTGTTTCTCTTTCTTATTTTTAAAATTTTTAACTTTACTATGAGATTTTGATTTTTTCTCCGTAGAATTATTAATAACTTTATTTTGGGACTTTCCAGTTTTCTTTTTAATAATTTTTTCTTGCTCTATCTTCTCACTTGTGGATTTACTTTTTAAAAGCTTCTTTGTTTTTTCGATTTCTTGTTTATATTTTGAATCAATAGCAGCTTTACGGCTAACGATATCAATTTTAGGAGTTTCTTTTTTAAGTAAAGTTTTTCGATACTTCCGCACTTTTCTTACTTGTTTAGGATATTTCAATATTTTTTTATAAGCGTAAAAGTAACTTCCTAATCCTATGAAAGCTACAATTGCTATTATCAATAGTGTTTGAAAAAGAATTAGTTCTTCTACAGGTCTGTTAGCAGTAATTATGATTTCAATACTTTCAAAGTTATATTTATCACTTCCAAAAGCATTAATTATTAATGAATGGGTTCCAACAGGTATATCTTCTATTATAACTTCATAAATACCCTCATTATCGGAACCTTCAAAAATGCCATCTCCAAGAGCCCAACTATATGTAACTAGTACTCCCTTGATGTTTCGGTCAAAATCAGTATTATTAATATAAATTTTAATTGTAGTGCTTTCTCCTGGTCTTATATCTATTCGATTAGAACCTGAAACAGGTGTGATTATTGTATGAATTTTTCTAACATTAATTCTTGGATTTATTGTTTTTTCTTGATAATTTGACTCTGTAGCCTTTATCGTTAAAAGATTAATTCCATAACTAAACTTTAGTGTTGTATTTACGATTATTGAATACTGTTCAAATGATGAACTTTCATTTAAACTTTCTATGAGGTTTTCTCCTGTAAGAAAAACCGTTGCTCCCGAAATGTGAGCTCCCGTATAATCGTTATATTTTATAGTTATATTTAAAAGTTTATCAATTGCAATATCAAATACGGGATCTAGTGTTTTATCTTCGCCATTTAAAAATAATAGCAAATTTTCGGTTTGGATTTTTGTTACAGTAAGGATTGGGCTTATTTTTCTAGTTTCATAATTAATTTTGTGTGCAACTATATCAAAATGAAAATCTCCTATATATAATTCATTTGCGTTAATAATAATCGAATAATGTTCAAAAATTTCATTTTCTAATAAGATTCCTGTAAGATTACCTGATAATTGCACAATTGCTCCCGAAATATGAGCACCAGTATCATCAGGATATTTCACGGTTATGTTCAAATCAGTTCCTATAGGAAGTTCGAATAATGGATTAAGAGACTTATTAACTCCATTAAAAAAAATTTGTAAATTTGTTTGAGCGTCAGAGAATATTACAGTGTATGTTATATTAAGATAAACATCATCAATTGAAATAGTGATATTATTATCTAATCTGAATTCATCTGCAAGATATACTTGAATTGATAAATTAATTTTTGTTTCATATGGAATTAACGATGTAACATCAAATCCACCTATTTTTGCTACCTGATAGCTTGAATTAGCTTTACTTAGTTTTATTGTCTCTGTTAGTTTATTGTTATTAATAAAAGCTCTAATTTCGGAATTTTGGGATGATTCAGTCCAATTATCATCAATTTTATATTTAAAATTAAGCTTAGCTTCATTTATAATGACCGTATCATCACTAATATCACTAATCTTGTCTCCATCTTGATTCCAAGACACAGAAGTAAATTGATCAATTTTTTTTTCATAAGCAAATGTTAAATTAAAAGATCTAATGATTAGAGAATTCCATCGATCTATATCTACACCCACTTCATTATCTTCGCAGTATATATCTATTCCAAGAGTAATTGTAAAATTATAACCATCATTTTCCAATACTGATGTCAACACATCAATTAAAACAGATTCGGGATCCACATTCATTGGCGAATCATTATAATTACTTATCTCTGGGGTATCTTGCCCAAGATCACCTGTATTATTAGAAGCCACTTTTATCGGTTGAAAAGTTTCATTTACATCTGATAATAAAACGTAAAATTTAGCATAATCACCGGTAGAATAATCATCAAGACCAATATCACCAAATCTATCAATGCCACCTCCATCGTGAGGTGAGACTGTAACTGTTGCGTTAAAAATTACCTCTAATGAAGCAGAAGTGATTTTATAATCGGAGAAATTTACTGGCATATTTATGTCTCTTTTCCAGTGCACACTAGGTCTATTTCGAGTTTGATTTATGTTTTCATGCCATAAATGAGATACATGGCAACCAGAAGAATTAATTTCATAGCGGTCTGGTAAAATAAGTAAGTCTGGATTGTTTGTAGCTGTCCAATCACTATTGCTGAGTTGTTCATCAATTCTCATTTCACCTGAATCTCCTATGACACTTAGATTTGCGTGACCTGAACCTGATGTTGCTTTAACATCTGAATTATCTCCTTCTACTTTTGAATACCATGTCGGCTCTATAGGATCATCAAATGTTGGATTTTCAAGCCAGCCTACTGTAAATGTTTCTTGAGCTGCGATGTGAATATCTTCTGGTGTTTTTAATTTTTTAGTATCTAATGTGTTATTTTGGAAATTATAAAAATTATGATTATTAATTAAATTTAATAAAAAAACACTAAGCAACAATAGTAATAACGTGAAAACTATGTTTTGGTGTTTACCTTTTTGAAAATTTCTTAATATAATCATTGGTTATTCTACTCATCAATAATTTTAAACAATGGATTATAAATAATTGAATTTGTAATATTTAATTTTATAAGTTACTTAAGATTATTATTTGTTTTAAATTCATTTATCTCTATATTTTAAATTCATTATATTTAACCCAATTCAATTTGCATTTTCAAATAAAAAAATCAAAGAAGATAATTTTTTAGAATTAATCATAGAAAATAATTCAAATTATTCTTAATGATATTAAAGGATTTGATAATAAGATATAATAAATCAAATTAAAATGAAAGATTAGATAGAGATAATGAAAAAAAAGGCTGTTTTCTATTTTTCTGATTTGATTCCTTCTTGTTGATTTACTAGTAATTTTTCTCTTAAAATTTTACCGTTAAGAGGAGGTCCTTTTAAAAATTTAGATGTATTATCTAATTCGTTTTGAAAGATTTTTTTAAATGAACTCTTGCGTTTAATTATGCGTATTCCAGGATCTTTTTCTTTTATTAAGGTTTTTCTATATTTCCTAACTTTTCTAACTGGGACAGGATATTTTAAGTATGTTTGGTAAGCAATAAGATAACTTGCTAAAATGGCTGCGCCGAATATTGCAATAATAAATAATCCCGCAAATATCCAAGGTTCTGAAAAAATATCTGCAAAATACTCTTTATAAGATATATACAGATATACATCTGTTATTGAAATAGTAATGTCATGATCTAACTCGAAATCGTCAGCTAGAAAAACCTGAATAGAAATTGTAAAGTTTTCATAAGGCAAAATTTTCGAAGAAATATCAAATCCTTCAGAATTAGCTTCTTGAAAAGAGGATGAGTAGATATAGTCGATTAAATAAATAGTTGGGTCAAATTTCCTATCGTTAATATAAATTAATATTTTAGAATTTTGAGATGATTCTGTCCAATTCTGATCGATTTTATAATTAAATTTAAGATTAGCACCAGTTATTTGAACACTAGAACCATTAATTTCATTTAAATTTTGATTCCATGATACAGAAGTGGATTGACTGATCTTTTTCTCATAAGTAAATGTTAAATCAAGAGTTTTAAAATGTAAATCGTCCCAATGATCACGATCATTACCAGAATAATTATCTTCACAATACATATAAATTCCTAAAACAATAGTAAAATTATTATGACCTGGATCTACTTCTAAAACACTATTTAAAGCATCGATTATTGCTTGCTCATCAAAAACTCCAATTAATCCTTCTATATCGTATAATAAAAGGCTATCATTACCTAATAAACGCGTTTGATTAAAAGCAATTCTGTAAGTATTCAACTCATCAATATCCAATGTGCTAATTTCAACATAGAATTGAGCGTAATCATAAGTTTCGAATTGATTTATAAATACACCTGGTCTAGCATATCTATCATTTGGAGTATCAATGTCTGGATCGACGCTTGCATTAATTATTGCGCTAAATGATAAAGATGTAATAACATAATCAGACATATCAACTGGTAAGCTCACATTTGTTTTCCAATGCATACGAGGTGTATTTTTTGGTTGACCACCACTCTCTAATTCCCACCACCAATGACTACACCAACATCCATCGTCATCAATTCCGTAATATGGAACTGATGCACGCTGAGGTATGATAACCAAATCGCTCTTATTGAAAGCCTTCCAACTTGATTGGGTGGCTGTATTAAGAAGAACTTGTTTTTCTCTTGATTCCCCATTTATTATTAGATTTGCTTGACCTGGGCTTGTACTAGTACCAACATCTGACTCATCTCCCTCAATATCGGGAATCCAAATAGGTTCAATCGGATCTTCGAATGTTGGATTATCAAGCCAAAGAACATCTGTATAATAAGTTTCACCCGATGGTTTAATTATTAACTGGTCATTATTACTTGTAAAATTGATAGGTAATAAAAGGGGTAGCACAATAAAAATAATAATTGTTAAAAATAGAAGTATTACTCCAAATCTTTTCTTTATTTTAGGCCTTAATAGCAAATTTTATCACTAAATTAATTTTTTACTAATTTATAATTTTAAATTCATTACATTTCTAATCTTCCCTATCTAAGTATTAAAAAAATTATCGTATAAAAAATTACCCTCTTTTTTTGTCAACATAACGAATTTTCAATAGTTTAATTGATTAAATTTAAGTTAATAAATTACTTAAGACATAATTATATATATTTTAATTTAATTAATTTACTTATAAAAAATTAGAGGCAAACCAAGTTGATACAATCGATTTGTACATTTCAATTTAAATTGAATCAGAATGAAACTACAGGGGAGATAGATCCCGAATTTAGCCCAATTCAATTAGTGTTTAAGAATAAAAGATTTAAAGAAGACGACTTTTCAGAACTGATCATAGAGAACGATATATTTGCCACGTTCTATCAACATACAACAGGTATTATTGGCATGAAATACGGATTCAGTAATTTCTATACTGGCCGCTTAAAAGAAACGCCATATCAAGTCTTGTCGTATTTCAAGCAGTTAGCTGATGGAACTCAATATCTTACGATGTCTATGTTTGAATTAGATGACGAAATAGAATTGTTTGAGGATTTAATTAGAGATATGACAAAAAGATTAGACACTATTTTTGAAAAATTAACTAAAGCTGTAAATACAAGGCAATTGGATTTAGTTTCCAATGTAAACGTCCGTTTAATGAACGAATTAAAGTATACCATATTTCAAGTTGAGCGTTTAAGTCAATTAGACAAACTTCAAAAAGTAGCTCTAATCTATAATAACGATGAACGGTTAAAAATCTTAGAAATTTTAAGAGAACAACCCATTTCAAAAAACGAAATGAAAAAAATAGTTGAAAAAATGAAACCCACTTCTAATATTGATATTTTACTTAGACCTTTTATAGAATTGAACTTAGTAAGGCGTGATTGGGTAAAAGGTGAGAAAGATAAAAAGACTGGAGTGATAACAAGTCAAGGAGAGTATCTATTTTTAGTCAAAGATTTAATTTTTGCCCGCGTTCCCAATGAAAACCTTTTAAAGCATTTTAAGGACACAAACAACGAGTTATTACCTTTATTTAGGCAAAAATCTAAAGATTTTTTCACCAATTACGATCCCTATGCAGAACCTTTTGAAAATACCAAAAAACTGGCTTCAATATTACTTAATCCTGATGTTTATGATTTCTTCGTCTTAATGCGTTCGAACCATTATCCACTAGATAAAATACCAAAAATCTTTTCAGAGTTCGCCGTCACGGAAATTTTGCTTGATAATTTAAAGAAATTAAATGTTATTACTGAAATTAGAGACGAAAATAAAAGAAGTTGGATTTGTTTGCTTACGGACATCAAACCACTAACAATTTTTCCAGAATATTTACTACCAAAAATCAGAGAAGCTTATAGAAAGGAAGAAACGGATGGAAAAATTACTTACGAAATCGCTAAAAAAGCCTTAAACTTATTGGAAATATCCTTTCCAGAAAAAGTTACTTTTTAAATCACCAATTAACTAGAATGAGAGGTGTAAAGAATTGTATTTATTTAAAGAAAAGGAAGAAGTAGAGATACCATATACTTGTAAATTATGTTTGAAAGAAATACCTTTTAAGATAACCAAGAAGGAATACCAAGATACTTTTAAATTTCCGATTAAAAAAGAATTTTTACACGGACCCCCTGAACATAATTTAATTGTTTATTTCAATCAATATTTAGAAGTCGAGAATTTTGAAATAAAGGAAATACTCAAAAAAAAAGAAGTTTCCTATTCAAAAGAACTTACAAAACAAGTTTTGAGCGAAATTGATCTCTCTGACGACGAGATTGAATTATATTTCAGAATCACGGGTCGTGAAGCCGTTAGCATCGGCGAAATGGCAATTTTAACGGGAAAACCTAAAGCTGAATGCCAAGAGATGGCAACTAAATTTGTTAAAAAGGGACTTTTTAAGGAAATCATTGGAGCAAAACCGCATTATAGCGCTCTACCGCCATACGCAGCCTTAGTTAGTCAGTTGCAAAAATTTCACAAGTATATCTCAGATATTAAAGTCAACATACCTGCCCAACTAGAAAAATCATTTGCACAGTTAGAATCAGAGTCTGGAAAGGTTGAAGTTAAAGTTGAAAGAAAACCCATACCTACAGAGTTAATAAAAGAATTAAAGGAAAATATGCTAACACAGATTAAATCACAGAAGAAGGAGTTTGACGACACATTAGTAGTAAGGGATCAAATTAGAGGGATCTCAGATGAGATTTCAACCCTCGAAGGGTATACTGATTTGGTTATGGAATCACCTCAAATCGCCGATCTTAAAAAAAGATTTGATGATATTAATACAAAGACATCTCAAATCATTAAAGGACAGGTTAACGATTTGAAGAAAGAATTTGAGAACATTAAATCAACTGTCTCTCAAAATCTGCAGAAGCTACGTCTTGGAGTAATTTCAGAAGCTGTTGAACAAGTGATTGATAAGGTTGTAAATATAAAATTAAAAGATATCACTGATAACATCAATGTGCAACTATCTGTAAGCCAAGTCGCATTCTCTGACGAGCTTAAAAAAGCAACTCAAGGCGTTGATTCTGAATTAATATCAAAATTGAAAGAATCATTAAAAAGTACCCTTGAAAATATTGATGGTATTACCTCAAAAGTAGAAGAAGATAAAGAAAAAGTATACGCGGATATTACTGAAAATTTTAATAGAGCAATACAAATGGCTGAAGAAAAAATAGAAGGAATCTCTGGTACGACATTTCAATCGCTTGGCAATTTAAAAGATGTTTTTTCAGAACAAATTGTCGCAACTTTAGATAATACGCTTGATGATATATTGAATAAACTCGAAAGATCCGAAAAAGTCACAAGTGAATTTTGGGAGCAAGCGAAAACAGGGAGATCAATTACAATGAAAGATATTTGGTTCATTCGCTCCCCTGAAGCCGCTAAGGCACACATTAGCGACGAAATCTCAAAAGCAAAAATGAGAGTATTACTCGTTGTCCCTCAAATCAGCGATATAGATATTAACGCAATAATGGAGCGCCCTTCAAGGATAAATTTCAGAATAGCTGCAAATATTGATTTCAATAATCCCGAACACGCAGCTGTAATCCAACAGATGGATAAAATGGATAATGTTGATTATAGACATCGCGCTTTGCAAAATTTATGGGGTATAAATCGAGATTACGAAGAGGTAATCGTATGCGTGCTTTCAAAAGCAGAAGTGAGAGGGGAGTCTATAACTGAGATTGCTGGAATAGGAAGTATTATAGAAGAACATATCAAGATTTTCGTACCCATTCTTGAGGAATCCTGGATGGGCGCAAGAAAGGAAGTTATGCATGCTATTAAGTCATCAATTATACAAGAAACTCCACCACCGAAATTAGCTCAAAAACCCGTTAAGATCGCTGAAGAACCAGAAAAAGAACATGTAAAATTAAAACCAATAGTTCAGATACCAAAAGTAATTGCTCCACCTGAAAAAGAGGTGCCATCCGGGGAAAAATCTTTGTTGACAAAACAATTTGACTTAATCTTTGATAATGTTGAATCTTTGATGGGTATTGAACTCTCTTCGGCTCTTGAAAAGTTTCAAAGCGAATACATAAAAGAATCTGGATATAACAGTGTGTTAAAGAACATTCATAATACCAGTACAACTCTAAGGAATAAAACATATGTACTAAGTCAACCAGAGAAAGAAGACCTTAGACAAAAAATGAATTTTTGGCGCCAAAAATTAAATCTTTAATCAATTTTTAAAACTTTTTTAAATTATATTATTTCAAATAAAATACTTCTTATTCGATTTTTTTTTTGATTTAATAAGAAAGGTATATTTTTGTTATAATATCTTTAATAGTCTAATACTTCGAAAAAGGTTTATATTAAAACTTTGAATAACTTCTTATTTATATAAATATTTGAATAAATTTACTACAAAATTTAACAAAAAAGAAAGTGATTTTAAATGGTTATTGAGACTAATATTACCAAGATGCTTGGAATCAAACATCCAATTTTAAGCGCGCCAATGGGTCCGTTTTATACAACAAAATTAACAGTAGCGGTGTCTGAGGCAGGGGGGTTAGGTGTATTAAGCCATGTTACTTTACACGGAATTGTAACTTTAAATGAAATGAAGAAAAGCATGGAATATGTTGTTGAGCACACTGATAAGCCTTTTGGCTTTAACATCAGAACAGCCCGATTACAACCTGATGCCATAAAACTTTGTAGGCAATTACCAAGATTTATTATGGATAACCAGAGAATAAGAGAGCAATGCGTTTATTTAATTACGAGTGCTGGCTCACCTAAACTGATCTATAACAAACATTTTGAAAAATTAAAAGAAACTGGTTCAAAAATTAAGCATTTCCATGTTGCTCCTTCAATATATTTAGCTAAAAAATTAGTGGATAGTGGAGTTGATGGAATTGTTGCAACTGGAATCGAAGGTGGAGGTCACCAATCTTACGATAAGATAACCACATTAGTACTTTTACAAGAAATAAGAAAAAAGCTACCAGAAGTTCCTGTAATTGCTTGTGGAGGCTATGCTACGGGTGAGGGATTAGCTTCTGCCTTATCTATGGGCGCTGGTGCTATTGCGATGGGTTCAAGATTTATCGCATCAAAAGAATGTGAATTCCATGATAATTACAAACAAATTGTAGTCAATTCTAGTACATCCGATACGGAACTAAAAACTGGGATTTTTGGTCCTGCAAGAGTATGGAAGAACAAAGGTGCTGAAACGCATGGTTTAATTGAAAGTAAAGAGGAAAAACAAGCTGGAGAAATTTCAACTTCCAAAGTTGAAAAAGAACTAGCTGAACTCGAAATGACCTATAAAGGAAATGTTCAGGAAGGTATTGTTTATTTAGGACAAAGTATCGGACTGATTGATCGCGTGAAAACTGTAAAGGAGATAATTGATACTATCATATATGATGCAGAAAAAAGTTTAAAAAATTCTTTTAATATTATAAAACCATCTTAAACAGAACAAGCACTAAAATTGTAGTCTTTTTTTGAGACTTATCTAAACTTGTTCGACTTAACATATGTTTTAGCAACAGAAATAGGCACATCAACAAAACATTCATATGCTAATACTTGCATGTCTGATAAGATAGGATTATTCAATGTGAGGTTTATTCCTTCTGATGGAAGAATTGATATGTTGTCGTTAAGAAGTAACCTCAACGCAACTGCTATCTACTCCTATTTCAGAAAGTTATTTTTGTATTTAAAAAGAAAAGATTAATCGAATTACTAAATTCTGTGTGAGTTTTATTAAGATTGATTTGGATCGAATTAGAAAAATAATCGGTATCAAGTGAAAAAAGAAGTTAATTTCCTTTTAAATTATACTTTTCTCTTGCAAATAATGCAGCTCCAATAGCTCCTATTAGTTGAGGATTAGGAGGAATTAAAATTTTTACTCCTATTTCTTTTTTTAAAATTACTCCAATTATGCTATTATAAGCTATCAGTCCACCAGTAAGCACGAGATTGCTCTCTAATTCAGACATTTCAATAATTCTCCTTATTACAGAATCAAATGCACTCTTTATCAAATCCTCAACTTTTTCACCTTCCTTAATACGGGATATGATTTCTGTTTTTGCAAAAACAGTGCAATAGCTCGCAAGAGGAACATTCTTTGTGGATTCGGCCGCTAAATTATTCAATTCTTTAAGAGGGATATCAAGTCGATAAGCAATTTCCTCAATAAATGCCCCTGTACCAGCTGCACACTTTCTATTCATTTTAAACCTTATTATTTTTCCCTTATCATCAAGTTTAATAACTTTAGTGTCTTGTCCTCCTATATCGATAACTGTAATCTTCTTAGGAAAATAGTGATAAGCGCCCTTTGCATGGCAACTAATTTCAGTTTTTTTGCTATCCGCAAAAATTATTTTATCTTTTCCAAATCCTGTCACGGTGATATGATTTATTGCAGATTTAGATAACTTGGCGTTTGATATTACATTTTCAAAAACTAATTTGCTTGAATTAACAATAGATGTACCAGTTCGCGTAATGAAGGAACTTACAATCTCTTTGCTATTGTTTAGAACCACTATTTTAACGTACGAAGTTCCTACATCGATACCAACAAAATAAAAATTATTTACTGCCATTATTCCACATTTTAGTTCTCTTTATTTCGATTTTACATTTCTAAAAAATTAAGGAGAGATCTCTTATCTTCTACAAATTGATCAACGATCAAATGACTGGAGTTCAATTGCTCTGATTAGAGAGGTAAATATACTGTTATATGGGGTTGATATTCCTTCGATTTTTCCATATTCTACTATTTTACCGTTGAGAAATTCTATTTCTGAGGGTGTTCCTTTCTCTATATCTGCTTGCATTGAAACTTTATGGTGTCCTGCTTTGTCAAGATACCCCATACAATAATCAAAAAAACTTGGCTTGAAATCAATACCCCTTGCTCTTGCTACTTCAATTCCTTCATGTATAATTTCCCCTACAATTTTCCTTGTTTCCTTGAAATCCAATATTTCTTTCATTGTTTTTCGTGTTACAACACAAACAGGACTCATGGTATTGAGAATACTTTTCTCCCATTCATATTTTTTAATTTCTGGTGTAAATGCAGTTTCTAATCCTGCGTCCGTGATAATTTCTGCTAATTTCTTAGCTTTTTCTTCAGCCGAGGGCGTTAACACACCAATATAATTGGGTGCGTTGAAAAATGACATACTTATAATTCCATTATCTAATAAATTTCCCGCAAAGTTGACTACAATTCGTAAAGTATTCTCTTTTCCAAAAAATTCTGCTATCAAATCTTCCGTATCCAAACCATTCTGTAAACTAATTAATGTCATATCTGGTTTTGATATACTTCTAATTTCGAGTAAAACTTGTTCAAGAAGAGACGCTTTAACAGCAATAAATAAAGTATCTACATCTCTATTTTTAAGTTCATCTATTGAATAACAGATATTTTCTTTAGGAAAATTCACACTAAAATCTCTATAGTTCGTTATTCTTAGCCCATTTTTTTTAATCTCATCCATGTGACTTTTAAAAATATCAACAAGAACGATATCATGCCCTTTCTTGGCTAGGTGTGCTGCCAAGATC
This sequence comes from Promethearchaeota archaeon, assembly GCA_030615145.1. GTDB lineage: Archaea > Asgardarchaeota > Lokiarchaeia > Sigyniarchaeales > SOKP01 > SOKP01. Next base: position 14,746 of record JAUWZT010000051.1, read on the forward strand.
CCCCCAGAGGGTCCTACTCCCACAACTCCAATTTTATATTTTGACACTTTAAGTTTCCTCTTTAATGTTGGTATTAATGTTATGATAAAACTTCTTTACAAATCTACATCTAATAATTTCTTCATCAATTCTGATAATTTTCCAGCGGCTACCCTTTTTTATTGTAGATTAATCGCATTAGAATCAATAAATTGAAGCGCACCAGGCACACAAAATTTTACACAAACTGGATCGCCATCACAAAGGTCGCACTTTATAATTTTTCGATTCTTGTCTATTCCTATACCACCAAGTGGGCAGAACATTACACAAATTTTACAACCGACGCATAATTCACTGTCGATAAGAAGAGCTCCTGTCTTTTCATCTCTACTCACAGCACGCATAGGACAAACAGTTTCACAAATGGGTTTATCGCATTGCTGACAAATCATTGGGACAAAAAGTCCGACATTTTCCCATTTATCAATTTGAATTCTTGCTCGAGAGGGATTTGAAACTTTTTCTTGATATAAACTACAGACAATGACGCAAAGAAGACATCCTGTACATTTCTCGGAATCAACAAACAATATTTTTGGCATTTTATTATCCCTCGACTTTATATAATATGAGATGGTTCTTTTTCAATTCCGAGTTTCTGAATGGTTTCAATAGTTGGAACTCCGTTATCATCCCACCCATGGAGAGTATAATATTCATCTAACATTTTTTCAAATTTCTCTTTATTTATTTTCCTGTCTCTCACTCTAGGAAGACCAATTGGAGTTGCTTCTTTGAAATAGCGTTCTGGCAGAGCATCATCCTTTCTTGAAAATCCTTCCCTATTATTAAACATTCTTTCAATGGTATAAATTCTTTCACCAATTTCCATAAGTTGAGAAGTTGTATATTGTATTCCAGAAACTAAATAGATCAATTTTGAAAATTCATCCCATTTTGGAGCATGTACTGCTAAAAAAACTGTTTGAAATTTACATGTGCCAAGAGAATCTGTAACTGCATACAAGAGTTCTTGCCACCAGACCATACGACTCTTCCCCTCATAGGATCGATAATCAGAGGACATGGGTGCCCCATAAATCTCCTCCAAAAAATCCTCTGGTAACCCATA
>JAUWZT010000056.1 GCA_030615145.1 Promethearchaeota archaeon
TATTTTAAGTCAACCTTTGAATAAAATCATAATTCCTCCAATGGGAAAAGGTAAGGTTATGCCAGGATCTACTGATGTAGCAGATGTTTCTTGGAAAGTACCGCTTGGAGAATTTGGGACCGCTTGTGAGATCATGGGATCTCCCGGGCATTCTTGGCAAAATGTAGCCACTTCGGGGATGAGTATCGGTCACAAAGGGATGTTAACGGCAGCTAAAATATTAGCTGTATCCACTCTTGAATTCTTGCAAAATCCAAATTTAGTTGAAAATGCGCTTAAGGAACACAATATAGCACATAAGGATAAGCCATACAAATCACCGCTTCCTGACGGATTAAAGCCGCCTTTCCGCAGATTAAGTAATTAAGCTTTTTTTTGAACTAATTATTTATTTTTTTCCTTTTATATCTTATAAGTTGAATCAAAAACTGGTCTCTCTAAGAGATTAATATACTACTCTATTTTCTAAATTAAGAATAAATGAAAAGTGAAAAAGATATGAGTAAAGTAATAAAATGGCAATATTCCGATTTTTTTGAACCAAGAAGAGAAAAGCTTGTAAGTATTCTTCTTAGCGAGATAATTTTTTTGAAAAGTCATATAAAAAAATCTAATATTAGCAAAAAAACCCAATACCTTGAAATCGCGTTGGACAAGTTAGAATATCTTCTGAATACTCTAAAAAAAAGCGATATCGATTTATCCGACAAAGATTTTGATAAAGTAGTATTGATAATCTATCACGTATTCGAAGAGATTACTAATAAATTGAATTGCTAATTAAAAGTTAAGCTAAAAAAAGAAAAATAAAAAAAATAATATAACTTATCCAAATTTATTCTCGTTATAAATCTAATAGTTCACTTGCAACTCCAGTTATTGCAGGTTTCTGAGGTAATCCTTTCATTAAGTCTGGTCTGAATCTTTCAGCAAGTATTTGAGGTGTAAAAGGGGCTCCATTATTATCAATACGTTTGACTGTATGCCATCCACGATAAACCCAAACCTTATCTCCAGCAGCTCTAATTACTTCACCACTGACTCTTCTAGCGGCATCAGAAGCTAAAAACACGATTAATGGAGCAAAATGCGATGGATTAAACACATCCATTCCTCCTTTTGATTTAGAACTCATAACGCCTACCATTTTAGGGGTAGCATCAGTTGTAAGCCTAGTTCTAGCCATTGGTACAACACAGTTAACCGTAGCGTATTTTTTTAATTCATCTGCCACAATTAATGTGAACGCCGCAATACCTGCTTTAGCAGCACCATAATTAGATTGTCCTATGTTACCTAATAATCCTGCATCTGATGCTGTATTGATAATTCTTCCAAACGTTTTTAACTTAGGATCTGCTTTGCCTCTCTTCCTAAAGTATTCTGCTGCGTGTCTAACCATATTAAACGTGCCTTTAAGATGAACTGCGATGACACCGTCAAATTCTTCTTCTGTCATGTTAAAAATCATTCTGTCACGTAGGATACCCGCATTATTAACAACGATATCTAAATGTCCAAATTCCGAAACTGCCTGATCTATCATCCCTTTTGCTTTATTAAAATCTGTTACGGAATCGTAATTTCCTACCGCTTTAACGCCAAGTTTTTTACATTCCTCGGCAACTAAATCAGCTACTTGGGCTTTATTGCCCGTTCCGTCAAATCCCGCACCTAGATCATTTATCACTAAGTTACAACCTTCTTTTGCCATAGCTAGCGCTTCTTCTCGTCCTAAACCGCGACCAGCGCCAGTAATAATGGCAACTTTTCCATCTAACATACCCATTTTTTATCACTTATAAAAATTTAAGATTGATTTCTAATATGTAAAATTCAATTACAAAGTTAAAAAATTTTAAGAATTTTATTTCATTTTGAAAAATATCTGAATTGAATTTTTGGGGAATATATTGGAATTAATAACCCACAACCTAATTGGAGTCATAATCCAAATTTTATGCTTTACATTTTTACTTTTTCCGTTAAATATTGTTTGTACCATCCTTTTTGCCCACCTATCTCATTTATTTGTTGATGCTCTTTCAATAATTACTTATCATACACCTGATAAACAAAAAGGAGACAAATTTTGGATCATTTGGCATTATATTATTTATTTATTATCTGCTATATCCTTCTTCATTTTCATGATTCCTTATTGGTTAGGGATGTTATTTGCTAATATAATTGATATTTGGGATTGGTTTATTTTACGACCAATTCAAAATAAGAAAAGAGAAAAAAATCCGGAATCCAAATGGGGTGACAAATATTACTTACATTGGACTGTTGATTGGGTAAGAGACAAACTATTTTTTTGGCTTCCAGTAAGGAATTACAAGAAGTCTGGCATAATGATCGAAATCTTTATAATTATTATTTTATCCGTTATTTTAGGATTTCTAGGACCATCTCTTTTTATCACATAAATTTTCTAAATTCCTTAAAGTAAAAAAAATGACTCTTACAGGAACAATCGGTAGAGCCGAAATTTTTAATAAACGAATCTGAAACCTCCTGAATATCTCGAGCAATAACACATTCTAGTCTCATTAATGAAGGAACAATATATAACTTAATTATTAAGAAATTTTCATCGTTAAATAGATAATCAATATGCCAGTGAAGTTTTTTATTAGCAGAATCAGAAAGGTGTCTCTTAACACGATTTTCTAAGGTTGTTGACCCATTATTTCCCATTGCAGAACCCACATAGAGGTAATAACCTTTGGAGAATGATAAAGCCCCTAACGCGCCAATTTCAATTTTAACTTTCTTAGATAGAAATATTACAAGAATGTAACTTCCTTTCATTTATTTACAAGCTTTTTTATGATCGTGATAACATCCATCACAGAAACTTTCGTTGCAATGTTTACAAATATTTGCACAATTATCGCATATTTGATTGAAGCATTCATAACACTCATAAATACGATTATTGGGATTTTCTCCGCAATTTTCACAAATAATTTCTTTATTAGACATTAAAATCACTTAGATAAAATTTGATTACAGTAAAAGTGATAAGAAAAGAAAATAAAAAAAACTCTTTATTACTACTTAAATAATTAAAAAACAATTTTATAGTATTCATACTAGAAAAACCAAATTAGAGAAACTAAAATCGGTACTTCTGAAATTCAGAACTTAGTAATCGCACGAGAGCAGTTAAAATAATATAAATTTAGAAATTTAGAGTAAAAAAAATTAATAATTATAGAATCTTTAACATCCACTTTTAGCCTCACCTCTTCCTAAATTGCATATAATCGGCTTTACGCTTTTCTAAAAATGCGTCTTTTCCTTCTACGGCTTCATTGGTGTTATAATAGAGAGACAACCCCCCGACGCCTAATTGCGTGATGCCAGTCGTTCCATCGGTCTCTGCTAAGAACGCATATTTCAGCATTTTCAATGCTGTCGGACTCTTTTCCAATATTTCCTGACACCAGATATTTACTTCTTCATCTAATTTTTCTATGGGTACAACTCTATTAACAAGTCCCATTTCTAAAGCCTGTTGAGCGGTGTATCGACGACAAAGATACCAAATCTCTTTAGCACGCTTCACGCCAACAGCACGGATTAAATCACCTGTCCCATATCCGGGATCAAAGGAACCTACGCGTGGTCCAGCTTGTCCAAGTTGCGCATGCTCTGCCGCAATGCTGAGATCGCAGACGACATGCCATACATGTCCACCTCCTATCGCGTAACCATTTACACGGGCTATAACTGGTTTGGGTAATGTGCGAATCTGCTGAGTTACATGCTGCCAACCAACTTCCAAAGGCAACAAATATGTTCCCTTGTAGCCTCCTTTCTCGCGAGTCGTCTGATCTCCACCAGTGCAAAACGCTTTCTCTCCAGCACCGGTGAATACCACAACACCTATTTCCTTATCCATACATCTATTAAAAGCGTCAATCAATTCATGGACAGTGTGCTGTGTACATGCGTTGTAGCGTTGAAGTCGATTGATTGTTATGCGTGCTATCCCATCTTTTTTTTCAAAAATGATATCTTCATAATCCATTATTTCTCATCTTATCAAAATTTTAATTTTATAATTGATCAATAAGAATGTTCATGGAATATTTAAACAATTCCAAATTTGAATCACTTAAATTCCTTTTTAACTATTGTTCGTGAATTTTTAAAGCTCTTAGACTCTAAAATTTCCTAGTCAGAATATTATCAAAATGACTATCAAATGATATGAGATAATCAGCATTAATTTTCTGATATAAATATATTAATGAAGCATCAGCAAAACTAAGCAATCTTTTAGGAGTAATATATTTCTTACATATTTCAAGGATACTTACGAATTCCTGAGGTGTATTTTGAATAACCTGAAAAAAATTATCTTTTCCAAAGAATAAGCTGATATAATGCTCTAAAAAGGATAGATTTCCGCGAGAACGATTAATAGCTAATGTCAAAGTTTCATTCAAGATAAAATAATTTGTGAAATATTTTGTATTTTCTTTTTGAATTTCGGTTAAAAGTTCGTACGCTCTCTGATGATATTGATCTTTCCTAGATTTTAAAGCAAACAAAAAATTAGTGTCTAAAATTATGATCACGGTAATTTCTCCATTATATTTTAAAGTTTAGTTTTAAGATTTCAGAAATTATAAATTAGCCCGTCATCAGATTTATCTGAATGGTAAAGAGGTGCATCACTTGCACTTTTTTTAAGTCTTTCTATGAATTCATTAGTTAAAGTTGGTTTATCAATGTTTTCTATAAAAAATTCATCGAGTCTATTGTATGTAAACTCTATACTTTTATCTAGCAATTCCTGCTGAGACATCTTTTTCCCTAACTTTAGAGTGATTTCTGCTTGAAGTTTTTCGAGTAAGCTTTTATTGTTCAATTTTACATTAGCCATAAGAATTAATAGAAAATTCTACTTTTTATATTTTTCTACTTTTAATATAAATTCCATAACACTAGCTAAAGGATTTTGAATTTCTATAGTATTATTAAAAATTCACATCGTGAAACTTATGTTTCACGATTTTCTAGGGAAAATCCCTAGATAATTGTACTCACTAAAGTAGCATGTTTTGCTTCACTTCACGTACCATGCTTTGCCCTTCTTTATTAATCTGAGAAACTATTTCTCTTAATATCTCGGTAATTTCAATACCTTTTAATTCACTTGAGATATAAAGCATCGATAGTACTTCTCTTGCTAAAGTTGTAAGGTTCTTCATATCATCAATAGGAATTCTAATTCCTAGTGCTTTAATATCCATTTGCGTTTCTTTTTCCTGTTGTCTAATAGCAATTAGAAAGTCATTCTTTCGTCCTTTCCATAATTCTGATACAGTTCGAATAGATAAGATGTATCTTTTAGTGGGGCTCCTTAGCCCATGAATCTCATTTGCGAATTTTAAAGGTTTAGAGTTTCTTATTGCTTCTAATCCAAAACTTCTGTTGAACTTATTAGTTTTATCGAGCTTTTCTTTCATTTTCGAAATTTCAGATGTTAATTGTTCAATTTTTAACGACAATTTTTCAAATTTTTCGAGGAATAATTCCCTATCTATAAGATTCTCAGAATCGCTCATTTAAGAAGCCACCCAAATATTATGTATTATATGTTTTGATTTACTGTTTATAAAATTAGTTATTAAAGGATTAATCTCTCTAGCTTTTGTAATTTATAACAATATAAATTTGAATAAGAAAAAAGAGAAAAATTATTTTTAATTACTTCTAAAAAGCGTCGAAATCTTGGTCATCCGGTTCTTTTTGCTCTGGAATTTCTTTTGAAAAAGGTTCAGTTTCTTCTTCTTCAATTGAATTTAAATCGTCGTAGTCTTGTTCTTTTTCCGGTTCTGGAGTAGTCATAGGTTCTTTCAATTTTTCTACAAAATCGATAGGACTTAATAGATCTTTAACCTCTTTATCTACTTTTTCTTTGAACTCTCTTTCGTTTAGGACATATTTCTTAATTTCAACATATCCTAAACTTATTAGGATAATTAGAAAGAACAGTAAAACAACCAAATTTTTAACCAGATTTACAATCGATTCGTTTAAATAATCCACTGCATCAATATAAAAAGCGAAATCTCTAAACAAGGCAAAAGGATAGTTATGAATAAACTCGTATGACACTTTTGAAAACATTAACCATATCAATATAGTATCAGTATCAATACGCTTTAATTTTAGTCTTTTACTTAAAAGTTCGGCTTGAGAACCCATTAAAGTGCTAATTGCATATAATAGTATGAATAAATCCAGAAATAACAAGATTAATTGAGTTGCTATTGATGTACTTTCTCCACCTATACTTTTAATCGCAAAAAAGATTTTTACCAGTAGAAAAAAAGTATAAATGACAACAGAAAGCGAAAACATCCCTAACCAAGCGTTAAATATCTTTTTAAATATGTATATAACCCCGACTAGGATAAATGTTATAATTATAAGCCCAACCAAAATTACTACAAAATTTAAAGTGTCATAAACGGTTTGAGTAAATGTGAAACCAATAAGAGCTCCAATACCTTGTGATTCAGATAAATATAGGCCTAACAAAAGTATAGAAAATATTGAACCGCCAACAAATTCAATGCTTCGGTAAAATGTGCTGTGTACGCGCCTTTTAAAGCTATTGTCTAATCTTTTACTTACAAGATAACCACCGTATAAGATAAACCACGATGTAAAGAAAATGTAAGATATTATTGAAAATAAGAAGATTACTATCATAATTGGTATTAAAATAATCATTAAAGGAAGAGTTAAGAATAATATCAAAAAAATCTTCCATGTGGCAACTTCCTTCACGTCTTTTTTAGCAAATAGTGAATACAAAAAAATAAACACCAAGAACGCCAAAAAGGGTACGTAAATTACTACACCTATTAAATCTAATAAATCTATTTGATTACCAAGAATTTCAATTGAAAATTGAAAAGGTAGTTGAATAATTGTAATATTCACAAGAAGCCATATTACCAAAATCAAATATTTCCGGTTTTCTTTTAACAATATTTTTTTTAGATTATCTATCGTATCCATAAATTAAAAATAGACTTTTTGATTATTTAAAATTTTTTAATACAATATCTTCCAGAGAGTATTAAATATTCAAAAATTGATGTTATTATTTATTGTAAAGTTTTATAAAAGAAAAGGAGAGTTACAATATATAAGGTCGTAATATTTAAGAAAAAAACTCATTAAAAACTTGAGATCCGAATAAGTAAACTTAAAAAAAAAATACATTTTAAATATAAAAAAGGTGGGCGGAAATTAGCATAAATTGGGAGCGTGTTGAATCAGCGCCGCGAAAAAGTCAGAAGGTAGAGGGTAGAATCTTATTAGATTTACGTGCTAAAATCAATGAATTAGAAAGAGATTTAATTAAGTACAAAGAAATTCTAAGAAATACAAAAGAGATTTTAAAAGAAACTCAAAATAAATTAATTGGTAGAGAAAAAAGCCTTGTCAAAATTAGTGAAAAGTTTTCATCAGCTAAAAAGAATTTAGACGGTGTTTCTGAGGATAAATTAAATGTTGATATAGAATTAACACGATTAAAGCCAAAACTTGAAGAACTTAAAGAAGAAGCGTTAACAACAAACGAAAAAATTGAAAGATTAGAAAGCGAGTTGAGGTTTTCGACAGAAAAAGCAGCTGAGATGGAACAAAAATTAAAGTTCCAAGATAAAGAGATAGAAAACCATAAAACCGATATGGAAAAAAGAAAAAACGAAATTGATATCCTAAAAGGAAAAGTTAAGGAGAATCGAGAAGAAACAGAGGAATTAATTAAAAAAATAAAATTGCTCGAAACTCAGCTTTCAAAAGTTAAAGCATCACCTATAATTTTGGAGCGAATAAGAGAGGTAATGATGCACAAAGGCTTTCTTGCTGATAGGGAGCTCGATCTTATATTTAAAGAATTTGAGTAATATCTTGATATTTTATAAATTTTTTATTTTTAAATCTATTATAAAGTTGTATATATCCGATTAAAATATTAACTTAAAAGATTTAAATATCTTGTAGTATAAAAATATTAATATAAAATAATACAATAAAAAAAATTAATAAAGGTGTGAGAAGAATTTCAATAGACTGGGCCAAAGCAGAAGAAAAACCTGATAAGAAGCAAACCGTAGAAGGGAGTTTTTTATTAGATCTTAGGTCAAAAATTAATGATTTAGAACAAAAATTAAAACAAAGGGAACTAAAAATAGAGAAGATATCTAAGGAACTAAATGATACCAAGGAGAAATTATCAGAAAAAGTAAAAAGTTTAACTGAAAAAACTCAAAAATTATCTACTACTAAAAACGAAATAGACTCCATAAAAGAAGAAAAAATCAATATCGAAACAGAACTTGATAATTTGAAATCAAACAAATCTAGCTTAGAGCAAAAATTAGAAGCTGATAACGAAAAAGTAAGAGATTCAGAAAGGAAATTAGAAATAACCATAAAGAGATTAGAGGAATTAGAACCACAAGTCGGGAGTCTAAAGGAAGACTACGAGCAAAAAGAAAGAGAGCTCGCGGGCGTTAAAAAAGATCTACAGCAAACAATTTCAGATAAATATATTGAGATTGAAAGTTTGAAAAACGAATTGACAGACCAGATTAACAGAAAGGAAAATCAAATAATAGAAGCTAAAAATGAACTTAAGGTAAAAAACAAAGAAATTGAGGCGATTGAACTCAAAATAAAATCTTTAGAGGATTTTATTGAAGAATCAAAAGGTGCGCCTCAGGTTATCGAGGGAATCAAAGAACTTATGTCTCACAAAGGCTTCCTTTCCGACAAAGAGTTAGAAGATATTATAGAAAAACATCAGGAATAAAAACTAATCTCTTTTATCAATTAATTTCTCTGGTAAATAATCTCTGTGAAAATTCATTTTCGCAAGAAATTGTTAAAACAATCGTAATAACTTCGTCAATTCTCGAGGAGATATCATAAAAATGGTTTACTTAGTCTTATTACAAACGATCACAGCAGAAGAATTTTACATCTTATTTTTTAAAATTATCGTATCGTTTTTCTGTGGTTTTGTTATTGGAATTGAACGCACAAGAGTCAGTGCTCAATATGGAGCTCGGGATCACATCTTTTTTTCTATGATTTCTACATCATTAATTATATTACACGACAAGTTTCTCCCTGTATCAGAAGGTTTTACATTAATTGTAATGTTTTTTGGTGGAATGATAGTTTTTCTATTGATCGGAAGCGTTTATAGATTGTTTCGCGAAAACGATCCAGGTTATACTACTACATTATCAATGATATTAGCGATGATCGTTGGAACGATGTGTTATTACAATGAGTACCTTGCCATTGCCATTTCTGTAATATTCTTAATTATCCTTTCCACAAAAAAGCAATTTAATAAAATTAGGAGTATGAAGGATGTAGAATGGACGGGAACCGTCGAGTTTATTGCAATCGTTGTCTTGCTTTATATTTTGATTCCAGAGAATTTTCTTGTTTATGAAATCAATATTAAATCAATTATAACAATATTTATTATAATTTTAGCCGTAAAATATTTTAGCTACTTTATCTTGAAAAGCACAACTGAGAAAAATCTATATTATATTTCATTTAGGAGGTTTTGCTCACAGTGAAGCTACAACTGTTGAGTTAGCTGAGGCTGGTGCGTCATCTTCGTCAGTTTGGCTCGTAATTCAGACTATGCTAATTAGAATATTAATTGTATTGATGATTACTCCCACTTTATTATTTTATGCTTGGTTTCCAATACTTTCTACAGCGGTTATTGGATTAATCTTTTCATTTTTAATTTTAAAGAAAAAAGAAACTCAATTAACTTTAGATAAAATCAAAAACCCTCTCTCAATTAAAGGCGCTTTAATCTTTTCGGGAACATATTTAATTGGTTTAATAATATCAATCATTTTAAGTTTTTTTGAAATAAATATTCTTGCTTATTACATTATTGTGTTTGCGATCGGGTTTCTTTCCGGCGGTGCGTCCTCTCTGTTTGTAGCAACAGCATTTTATAAATCCTTAATTAACGAAGGGAATGCTCTATTGATGTTAACCATCGGTTTATCGGCTGCGATTATAAATAAGATCTTCTATTCAACTCGAGCATTGAAGGAAGATAAAAATAAAAAAGTATATGTCATTCATCTCGTGTTTTATATCATCATAACTATTTTTCTGTTAATCACGATGACCTTTTTAACGATAATTACATTCAATCTATCAATCTTCTGAAGAGAAAGATAATAGTAAAATGATTAGATAATGGTTAAACTCACCTGGGAAAATAAGTCAAATATTTCTGAAAATATCAAGGATTTAAAAATAAGATATCTCAACTATTTTAAAACCGTGGACTTGGGAATCGGAGATTTTCAAGGCACCGAATGGAAAAACATGCTATTTTGGGGTGAAAACCTCAAAGTACTTCATTATTTAACGAATTTTTTCTCTGGAAAGATCGATCTAATTTATGTTGATCCTCCCTTTTTCTCAGGAACGAATTACAGAATCAAAATCGAAGAAAATGGGAATCAATACGATTCAATTGCGTATTTTGATCATTGGGACAAAGATATTGCTTCTTACTTACAAATGCTTCGTGATAGGATTGTTTTATTTAGGGAATTGTTGTCAATAAATGGGTTGTTATTTATTCACTTAGATTGGCACGCAAGTCATTATGTTCGAGTGTTGTTAGACGAAATTTTCGGTGCAAACCGATTTGTCAATAGTATAGTTTGGTATTACTACAATAAATATTCAGCTGGGAAGAAGAACTTACCGAGGGCCCACGATGATATTCTAGTTTATTCTAAATCCGCTAACTATACTTTCAATGAGCTCAGAATCCACCGTAAAAAGCCAATAAAGCAGTTAAAAAGAGTAATGGTTGATGGCGTTTTAAAAAATGCAAAAGACGAGAATGGGCATGTTATTTATAGGGTTGTAAAAGATAAAAAAATAGATGATGTGTGGAAAATACCATGCATGCAACCTGCTTCAAAGGAGTGGACAGGGTTTCCCACACAAAAGCACCATGATTTGCTTGAAAGAATAATTAAAATTGGAAGCAATGAAGGTGATTTAGTAGCTGACTTTTTTTGTGGTTCAGGAACCACTTTATTAGTTGCCGATAAATTAAATAGAAGATGGATCGGAAGCGACATATCCGAATACTCAATTTATCTAACTCGCAAGAGATTACTTAATTATAGAAAAAGTATAATTGACCAAGTAAAAAAGATTGAGCCTATTGAAATTTATACTCATTTTGATGAACAAAAAAAGAATTTAATCTCATCTGGCTTTTTTGAAAAAGATTTGAAAATAAAAAGAAAAAAATAGAGTTTTTTATATCTTTACTTTGGATAAATTATATTCCATCCAAGATAGTTTGAAAGAGCTTCAAGTACAATATCTCCTACTTTATTTAATGAGGCGGCTACATGGTGCGCAAAACCTTCTTTACATAATGTCTTTAAAACATCTTGTAAATTAGGTATCTCTATCACTCCATAACCTCCAAAAGTTTCTAAAAGATCGTCTGTATAATTTCCTTCTACTAAAAGGGCTTTAATCTCTCCGAAAATATCGTCAGTTTCAATCCTTAATAATGTACACGGTTTACTTTTAATTCTTCCTTGAATAGCTCCAAAACTATGATCATCGCCTTTAAGATCTGAAATAATGGGGTGGATTGTCATCTTGGTGTCTTTAAAGAATGATTTTGGAAGATTACTGCAGTGAAAAAGAACCATTTTATTAGGATCATCGCCGTAATTATTGTTCCAATCTAAAATCGCCGAAGGCGTTTCGGTTGCTACTTGCAAAATATACATACCAATTAAACCCGCAATATCTACTTCACAAGCCGCTGGTACTAAACCTTCACTGAACATGCTCATGACGGCACAGGGAACAATCCCAAAATTATCTTGAATGCTTGGCCAACATTGAAAAGCAAAACCATCCAATTCGTTTTCCAATACCCAATTCTCGACGACAACTGCTAGTTTTGCTAATTTTAATATACCGTCTTCTGGAAATGTTGTAGTTGGTGTATAATCCTTAATTACTTGAATTTTTTCCTTTACTTTAGGATCGCCATCTGGTAACCTATTAATTTCTCCAAAGATTTCTGATAAATCAATTGGTTCAATCGTAATCCCATGTAATTGTAAAATTTTCTCGCTATACCTCACAGTTTCAAAAGCGTTAGGTCTTACGCCTATTTGCCCAAATCTGGCGTTTTTAAGTTTCTTTACAATTTTACAGACTCCTTCAAATTTTATTATATCAGCTTTAAAAGCATCAGAGTTAATAGGACAAGTATGGGTCTCGGTTAGTGTAAATGGAATTCCGTGCTGATATAGAACGCTACAAACTGATAGTTTTCCACAGAATGCATCTCGTCTAAATTTTCGATTCATTTTGTCGACTTCATCGGATGAAGCTTGAATAAGGATTGGAACATTTAAATCAGATAATTTTAGAGTGTTGACGATGCCTTTTTCATCTCCAAAATTTGGTAAAACTACGATAATACCTGCTATTTGTCCTTTATTTTCCATAAAAAGCTTAGCACATTTTTTTGAGTCGGAATAAGATTCTACTACACCATCTTTAGTATCGCTCTCGCTTAGAATAACATGACCAATCCCTAATTCTTTCAACACACTTATAATTTCTATTCGTCCTTCTTTAGCAAGATGGTCAGGGAATACGTCTCTATTACCGACGATTACTCCAAATTCTAAATTTTTTTCGCTTGTTTTCATTATTGACATTTCTAAAACTATTTTATTTATTAATTTATGAAATTGAATCTTTTAAGGATATTTATCTTTTTTCTGTAGTCATAAAAAAAAGGGTTATCATCATTCTTCTCGAGGAGATTTAAAAAATTAGCTCCGATAATCTACACGGGGAAGTTTTTCGATCTTATAAGGGAGTCTGGCATCATCAGGGATCGGATCGATATAATGTTGACGAAATTGAGGATTCTGCATCCGACAGAATGTGCTTCGGTGATTGTATGCAGGGTGAGAGATCATCGTTTTCCAAATCTTTTTCAAAGGTTTATCACGGATGTTTCCAAAAGATAGGGGTGTAAAATCACAGGGAGCTATATCTCCATAGGCTGAAGCATAGAATTGGATATTTGCTGCTATACAACCGATCCCTGAAAGATTTCCTTCTACAGAGTTCTGCCACGATTGAGACGAAAGAGGAGGTATAACTTTTTGTTTAAATATTTTAGATGAATAAGTATAAATCTCTTCTCGCAGTTCTTGCGTTAAAAGTTCACTCGTGTCTTTTAACATATTCCCTGTAGGTACACCATCAAAAAGAATCACATTATGAACTCCAATTTCTTTCGCTAGTTTATGCAACTTTTTATACATCCCTTTTTCGGTAGCCGAGCGGGTTGCATAGGAAGAAAGGCCTACAAATACGCCTTTTGATTTTAATTTATGGATTCCCCTTATGGCAGCGTCAAAAAGTCCGGGCATTCCTCTCAGACTATCATGTTCCTCTGGGATTGGGCTATCAAAACTTATAAAAATCGAGTAAAGGCCTGCATCGACTAATTTTTCCACATTTTCATCTGTAAGTAGCAATCCATTAGTGAACATAATGGGCATTGCCTTTCGCTGGTTTACATAAGAGATTAACTCAAAAAGATCCTCTCGCATTAAAGGTTCTCCTCCAGTGAAAGCGATAATCGTAACACCTAGCTTTTGGCTATCGTCGATAAGTTTTTTTGCCTCTTCCGTGCTAAGTTCCTGTGCGTCTTCTTTAAAATGTTTTCCAGCACTGCAATGAACACATTTGCACATACATCTATAGGTTACAGCGAAAGTCATTGCAATAGGAGAAGGACGCCCTAATAAGTGAGATTTTATTAACCCTTTGAACGCCCGCAGCTGAGGTCGACTTCCAACAGGAGGTGCAAAAGTGTTTGCAACCAATTTTCCTTTCCATCTTCCAAGAGTATTATAATTCCTGTAAAAACCCGCTTGTAAATAGAGCATTGTGAATAGGCGTAATTTTTCAAGGATAGGATTTAAAATTCCTGTTCCGATAATTTTACCGTCCTCGAGCTTCTTGAAACTTATTAATTTCGTTTTGAAAATTTTCAAAAATATTTGTTCTTTTTCCATTAAAATTCATTACTCCTATTCATTTTATTTAAATTAATTTTTAATTAATTAATTGACTAATAAATTATTGAGATAGTTTAGTATATTAGAGTTTGTTTTTCTTTTCTAAGTCAGAATTATACAAGAATGGATATATCTATTTTATTGCAGTCAAATAATCTGTATTATGAGATTAAGGATTATTTTTGATAAATTTTACAATAACATCTGCCAGTTCAGGACCTTTATCTTCTTGAACAAAATGGCTTGCGTTTTTAATTATTATGTGATTTTGCCCAGCAGCTCCAGGAACGAGTGCTTGCCAAAACCTATCTCCTCCTCGAGTAATTGGATCTTTATCAGAAAACGCTGTTAAAAAGGGTTTTTTCCATTGTTTAAAAAGTTCAATCGCTTTTTTATTAGCTTCGTGTTCCGGATCATCGGTACTGATTGGAACTAAAGAGGGCAAGATCCGGGCGCCAACTTTAAAAGAATCGTCAGGAAAAGGCGCGTCATACCCGTTTAAAACCTCTTTAGATAATTTAGTGGTGGTTGCACCCTGTAAAATAAATTTGATGTCAAAAGAAGGTGAATTTCTAGAAAACTCCCGCCAATTAGTAAAAGCATCAGGCATCCTTTGTTCACCGGTTGGTAAACCCCCATTTGATAAAACAATTCTATTAAATCGATCCTGATTTTCAATAGCAAGTCTTAAACCTATTAAAGATCCCCAGTCTTGACAAAATAAGGTAATGTTTCGAAGATCGAGTAATTGGAGCCATTTTGCCATCCATTCTACATGTTTAAGGTATGTGTGGTCGTTTTGTTCAGT
>JAUWZT010000085.1 GCA_030615145.1 Promethearchaeota archaeon
TATATTTAATATTTATGAAAAAAAAACTTCGAAAAAAAAAAGGAGTTTATTTAGAGTGATGTCTCTTATTTTTCAGACATGTTCATTTCGGGTATTTTAGCACCTTTCAATAAAAGCCAAAAGCAAAGTGAAATTTCAGCAATAGCAACAACCACGATACCCGGGAAAGCTATCCATATATAGTTAGTAGGTAAAAAAAAATGCATAAGATCTTCTGTTAGATAACCCAAAGATGCACCAATTATCAACAAGACGCCCAGAATTCTGCGAAAGTAGCCCAACTTGAAAATTACATAACCAAGGATAATTATATGAAGGGCATAAAACATTTGTCCGATAGCAAATACATTGCTAAACAATAAAGGTTCAATAAAAAGAAAAATCATAGTGATTGCAAAAATAATGGCATATGTCAACCTAAAAACTGCCGCAAGCAACATGAGATTCTTGCTTACTGGCTTGAGTACAACATAAAGTGCTAGAGCCACCACCACATTACATGTAATTATGATTAGAATACTAGCAATAACGATGTATAATAACCACTCATTAGCCTTAATATTACTGGCTGCAATTATCGCTTTTTCTCCCGGTATACCTTCAGTGATCCCGGAGTTCAGAACAGAAAATAAATAGGCACCGGTTATGATCCAGATTAAAATTCCGAATCCAGCAACTCTTGCAGCTGTACGTTGAGAAATATTCGCAATAGGATTTTTCATTTCTATCTCTTTTTATTATTTTTATTAAATTTAGTTGAGAGGTTGCTTCTTTGCAACAATAAACATATAGGGTTGAGAATGGGGTATGTTTTCAGTTTCAATAATTTGAAAATTCCCCTCAATTACAAAACCTTCTAATTTAGAGAATTTTAAACAATTTAGAAAAGGAAATAATCTGATTTTACTTAGAAGGAAAAGTAGAAATGATAGAAATGATAGAAAACAATATCTTATAAATGATTTATTCTGCCCTAAACAGAGTGTTCCGGAAATAAATAATCCTCCCGGTTTTAATAACTCGTTTATCCTTTGAATAATCTTTTTTTTATTATTTAATAAATGTAGAATGTTTAAAGCCAAAATCACATTAAATGATTCCTTTTTAAATCTATCATCAAATATAGATGATTGGGTGTAATCTATATTCGCAAGCTTACATTCATTTGCTTTTCTTTTTGCAATATCGATCATTTTAGAAGATATATCAATCGCTTGAATTTCTTTCGCATGGTTAGCAATTTTATTAGTTATTAATCCCGTCCCACATGCGAAATCTAATACAATATCGTTAATATTGAGAAGATTTTTAGTGTTTTCTACAGTCTTGTAATAAACTTGTTCATATTTCATTAAAACACTCTTGTCATAAATGTTTGAAATCATGTCCCAAAACTTTCTATTTATATTCATTCTTTTCCTCACCTGTCTAATTGATACTGATCACTACTCGACCCTTAGAATGACCTGTTTCGTAATGACGATGAGCCTCGGCAGTCTGGCTTAGTGAATAGACCGTATCTATTACCGGTTTGATCTTTCCGCTCTCAATCCATTCTCGAAGTAAATTTAGAGCATCTGCACTATCATCTGCTTTGCAAACTCTAAAATTAGAATTATTTACATGAAATAGGTTTTTTGGGCGAATTACGGGATTGGTAGTAACAAAGAGTCCTTCGGCTGTTAGAATATTCCTACATTTAGAAAAAGTACCAGCACCAATGGCATCGAATATTAGATCATACTTCTTATTGTTCTTGGTATAATCTTCCTTATGATAGTCGATTACAAAATCAGCTCCAATCTCTTGTACCATATCAAGATTAGTAGACCCACACACACCAGTGACTTCTGCTTCATAAATGTATTTAGCCATTTGAACTGCGAAGGTACCTATTCCTCCCGAAGCACCAATAATAAGGACTTTTTGACCTTTTTTAGGGCGTGCTATATCTCTAAACGCCGATAATGCAGGTGAAGCACCTCCAGGAACCGCAGCAGCCTCTTGAAAACTCAGATTTGTAGGTTTTTTTGCCAACGTAGATGGGCTAACAACTATAAATTCAGTATAAGTCCCTCCTGGGGGGTTATAGCCATAGACATGGTTTCCTACTTGCCAATTTTTTACTTCTTTCCCAACAGAGACTATTTCACCTGCAAAACCAAAACCAGGAATTCTCTTTTTGGGTTTTCTGAATCCACCTGCTGAATGTCGTATAGCCGGTCCTATCAATGGTCTAAATGCCCAGAATAATCTTTTTGGAGCCTTTCCTAGCCGATACAAAATATCTACGGTGTTGATTGACGAGCCATAGTTTCTAATTAAAACTTCATTTTCGTTTGGGTGTGGTATATCTATTTCAGTTAGTTTAAGAACCTTAGCAGGTCCATATTTGGGGCAAATGACAGCTTTCATTTTTCTTTTATTTTCTGTTTCCTTCATTAGACTCTCGCTCTATTTTAAACCATTCAGAAAAATTGTTAATGCCATTTGAACGTTTTGTATCATATTTTCATTATCAGCGGAGGTGGGTTTTTTATTGCTAGTAACTCCCATATACTTCTCTTTTATACCCTCTACTAAAGCAAACAGGAAGTCACTTATTTTTTCAACATTACAATCCTTAATGTCGCCATTCTTTATGCAATTTCGTAAAATTTTTGCCACAAATGACTTTTCTCCCTGTTCTATTTCCGAATATAATTCTTTTCCAGAAGCTATGAAACGTTGCAGTTCTTCTTCGGTAATTTGTGGCAAAATCAATGTTTTTTGAGACATAAACTGGAGTTTTTGTTCAAAATAGAACAATATTTGTTGTTCACAATCCATATCTTCTACAATGTCTTGTTGCAATTGAGCAATAAATCGCTTGAATTCATTAAGGACTAAAATAGTAAAGATCTCTTCTTTGCTTTTGAAGTAATAATAAATAGAAGCTTTGTCTAATCCAACCTTTTTTCCAATATCATCAAGAGTTGTTTTTTTATAACCATATCTTGCGAAACATTCGCTGGCAGCTGATAATATCTGTTCTTTTCTGTTTTGTGACATATTAATGATGATTCAAATTATCAAACAACTAAATAGATTATTTGAAAGGTTGTTTATAAATTTATTTATTTATATAAAAAATACATTATAACTGCTCATAACCGTTAAGAAATAAAATTTTGTCTAATAATGTTCATTAAGACTATTAAAAAAACATATCAAGTACTCTCTGAAGGCCATCCTACTAAAGTAATGGATATGTCGTTTGCTCTGCAATCTTTAATGTCCGAGTACATTGTGAAAAATAAAGACTCTTTTAAACCGGGTATGATTAATATTCCACCTGAGATAGACGATAAAGTTGATTATTTGAAATTAAAAACCATGGGTGTTAATATAGATAAATTAACAGACGAGCAGTACAGTTACATTCATGGATATGAAGAAGGGACTTAAACATTTTAATAACATAATTTTTTATTTATTTTTAGAATTTCTATACTAGACTTTTTTTTTATTTTGTCTTTCAGAGTTTAGGATTTAAGATTTCATCAACAGTAATATCTCCATAGATTTCATCAGCCAGTTTTCTGAGACCATCTATTCCAAGTGGTTCTTCAAGGAGTTTATCTGACTCCCAAATTTTTAAATTTTTAAATTCTTTTTTAATTTCCTCAGAAAATTTTAATTGTATTTGGCGCATTTTTTTACAGAAATTACAGTGTTTAGGATCAGGAGTCAACATATTAATGTGGACCGCATCAAGTTTAATGTATTTTTCCGTTAAATCTCTTGCGCGTTTAACTTCTTCAAAGCTAGGTTTTTCACCTATTGAAACTAACCTTAAGGATCCTATGCTATGGATTAGTTCAGTAATTCTCTCGCCACGTTTTTCAAGATCGACTATCATATTGAATATTTCTTTACCTAATTCCCTCCTCTTTTCCTGATCCTCAAATGGTTTAAGAATTTGATGAAACATTTTAGAAAAATTCCTAATTGTTCCTTTTATTGAATTATAAAAATTTAAAGAGTATTTTAAGACGACTTTTACTTGGTCTTCTGGAATTTCAAAGAGAGTAATCATATTTGCAGTGGGAGGAAAATCAGCTATAATGATCTCAAATTGAATATCTTGAGAAGTTATATCCTCAGCATCTAAGATTTTTTGAAAAAACATGGCGTTTTTTAAAGCCAACGGAATTGAATTGGAAGTAAAGGTAGTATCAAAAAAATCTTCAATTTGGGGGATCCTCCCTACTAAAGGCATCTGTTTCATGAGAGCTTTCATCTTATTAACTAAATCTTTGGTATATTTTTCAGCATAGATATTTGGATCAGGTTCAATTGCCCATAGATTGCTTGTTATAGGCGTAATCATGTTTCCAATTTTCTGAGATAGGAGATCTGATAAATTATGAGCCATATCAAAGGAAATAAGAAGTATTTTTTTATTTGGAAGAAGTTCTGACAGAAGCACAGCGGTAGCTGCACTTATAGAGCTTTTCCCTACTCCTCCTTTCCCTCCTAACACTATTATTCTTTCAATCATGTCAAACGCTTAGATGTTTTAAAATAAGAAATTAAATAATATCAAATAACGATATAATATATAAAATAAACTCAAGAATTTTAATAATTCTACATTCAAATATTAAATTTTTTTAGGAAAAAAGACTAACTTCCCGGAAAGAGTTGGACACTCACAATCCTTGTTTCTTTCGAAATAGAAATAAAATCTGCCGATATCCGTATTAAGTTTGTACTTTACCTTTCTTTTGGTATTACCTGACATTTTTTTTAATAATTTATTATTCCAGTAAATACTCATAGATATATAATCATAATTAATCTTAAAAAAATAGCATTTTATGGAGATAATATAACGATAAGGGCGGAGCCTTAATTGAACCTTCAAATTAACAAAAGATAAATTGAAAGAATTCTTTTAATAAAATAATCATCAAAAAAATGTTGATTATTACAGAGTTTCTAATTCAATTTAATATTCATATTAATACATTAAAATTATAATCGAATAAGTAAAATTTTCAAAAAAATCATCAATTAAATGAAATAATAAAATAAATCAATCAAAGTATTAAATTAAAATTAATATCCAAACTTATAACAATATATAGGAAGTAGATTCATAATTCAAGCTTAATAAAGATAAAAAAACTATCTCAAAAGAAAAAGTATTCAAGATCTTAGTTAGAAATAATCAATTGAACATTAGTTCCTATCCTTTAGTTGGATTTTACTTCTTTTTATAAGTTTATAATTAATTTTAGATTCTTTGATAAAATCAAATATTAAATAGAAAAAAGGAGTGATTAAGATTACAAATAATATAGATTTTACTACAAAATATAATATAGAAGCTAAATTTAAAATTAAAGGTGTCGTTGAGAAATCAGACATCGTTGGAGCGATTTTTGGGCAAACTGAAGGACTTCTTTTAGATCTTGACTTGCGAGATCTTCAAAAGTCAGGACGTATAGGACGGATTGAGGTTGAAAATGAATCAAAGGACGGAATTTCCGAAGGAATCATTAAAATACCCTCTAGCCTTACTCGTAAAGAAACTGCTCTATTGGCAGCAACTGTAGAAACTGTTTCGCGTGTTGGACCTTGTGAAGCTGAGATTCAATTAATAGAAATAAGAGATGTGAGAGAAGCTAAACGTAAACAAATAATTGAACGGGCGGCTGAATTATTAAAAAAATGGGATGAAAAATCTTTAGAATCAAGCGAAATAGAAGCACAAATCGATACAGATATAAAACTAGGAGAAATTATCTCTTGGGGTCCAGAAGCCTTACCCGCTGGTCCTAACATTGACTCTAGTTCAGAATTAATACTCGTTGAAGGTCGAGCAGATGTATTAAACCTATTGAGGATAGGAGTTAAAAATACAGTTGCCGTACAAGGTACTCAAGTTCCTAAGTCGATTATTAGTTTAACTAAGAAAAAAGAAAGTGTCATAGCTTTCTTGGATGGGGATCGTGGAGGGACTATTATTTTAAATGAACTTTTACAAGTTGCAAAACTTGATTATGTGGCGCGAGCACCAGAAGGCTACGAAGTAGAAGAACTTACTCGTAAACAAATGATAAAATCTCTCCAAAATAAAAAGCCCGTAAGGACCACACATGAGAGGAAGGTTTTCGAGAGAAAAGGACAAACGGGAAAGGAATCGCATTTACAAAAATTATTGAAGAAATTAAAAGTCAAAAATTACGCAATAATAGAAGAAAGCTTTAAGAAAATAGAGCCAGGCCACAGTATAGGGTTTAATAAAAGCTTAGAGAAACTATTTGAAATCCCTGTTGGAGAAATCTTTGAAAAAATTAAAGATTTTAAAGGTACGCAATTTCTAATTATTGATGGCATCTTAACGAAACGCCTGCTTTCACTTTTATTAAAATTAAAATTAAAATTTATCGCATGTAAAAACAAGGAAGAAGACTTAAGAATACCGGAACAAATAATTGTTTTCTTCTTCTAAAATTTCTATTTTTTTTTAAACATTGAATTATAGGGATTAATTTCAGATTTTATTACAATTGACGTTAATAGGCAAGCCTATTGAATTTGAAACTATACAATATTCTCTAAACTTATTGATACATAAATTGATTTCTTCAGAAGAAGCGTTTTCTTCAGGTTTAAATTTAATTTCAGCATCCACTTTAGTTAACCTTAAAAGCATTTTAGGACCTACATGAGATAATTTTCCATCTACCACGATTTCAACGCTTTTCATCTTTATGTTCCTCTTTTGTAGGCAATATAAAAAGGTTGTTCCTAAACATCCACCTATTCCAATTAATAAGTACTCGACGGAACTTGGACCTAGATCCGTACCATGAAATGATGTAGGTTCGTCTACGCTAAAGTCCTTAAATTGTCTTGCAGAAGCTTTAAAATGGAGGTTTTCTGTGTAATTTAACGATACTTTCATGACAAAACAACTCAAAAATAGATTATATCTTTCTTTTCAATAAAAATAGGAAAAATTCAAAATTACTAACGGATTTGTAAGATTGTATTAATTACAGTCCAAAGAAGTTGAATTACATAGGATATAGCTCCTAATACTAGTAATCCAATCGCACATATCTTAAAAACTAAAAGATATTCTTTTCTATCTGGTTTATTGGCAACTTTCATTATTCTTTTAGTATTTTGAAAAAAGACACCAATACGTTCGTAGATACTTAATTTTTTTTTTTTATCGTATCTAGAGTAATTTTCATAACGGGGATAATTTGACATTTTTCGTTTTTCTTCCGTTTTTTTAGATTATTTAAATTAAAACTAAATATTTAAAAAATTTAATTATTGATTAAACTTTTGATCGTCATTCTTCGTTAATATCAAGAATGTTCGAAATGAACATTTCACGATTAAATGGCTCTAAATCGTCATATCCTTGACCTGTTCCTACAAATAAAATAGGTTTTTTAGTTTCGTAAGATATTGATAACGCAGCACCACCCTTAGCGTCGGCATCTAATTTGGTTAGAATGTTTGCATCAATTCCTATGTTATTATTAAACTCTTTGGCTTGGGTTAACGCGTCATTTCCAGCAAGGCTATCTCCAATAAAAAAGACTAAATCTGGTTCGGCAACTTTAACGATTTTTTGCATTTCTCTCATTAAATTTTTATTACTAACTTGTCTCCCCGCAGTATCAACTAGTACAACGTTAATTCCTTTTGCTGTTGCGTGTTGTATTGCATCAAAAGCAACACTTGCAGGATCTGATTTATATTCATGCTTGATAACTCTAATTCCTACGTTTTGCATATGGTAAGAGAGTTGTTCTATTGCCGCCGCTCTAAACGTGTCCGCAGCCGCAGCTACAGAAGATAAATTATTATTTTTTAAATAATGAGCTATTTTTGCAATTGTAGTAGTTTTCCCAGTCCCGTTTACACCTAAAAAAACTATAATATATGGCAAATTTTTAGAATTTTTAATATTTATCTCATCCAATAAATTTATATCTTTTTCAGGCGTTAAAATGTCGGTAATTACATCTTTTAAAACATCAAATAAAAGTTTTCTTTTTGACGACAATAGACCAATCTCTACGCCCTTAAGCGACTCTTTTATTTTATCGCAGAGGATATCTGCGGTTTCGGTAGCTACATCATTTCCAATTAATAATAAATTCAGATCGTATAAAGCGTCATCTAAACTTTTGTCAGATAAAGTCTTTTTAACGAAAATAGAGAAAACATTACCTAATTTTTTCATTGACTTAACCACATGAATTGAAGATTAATACTATTTTAAAATAAGTGAAAAACTCAAATTATTTTAGCCCATTTTACCTTGAAACATTTGGTTTATTCCTTGGAGGTTATAATCCAAGGTTAGAATTCTCTCTTTTAAAAACTTTAGTTGTTCATTATGTTGTTTCATAAGTTTATTGATAAATTCAATAGATTCTTCAATCGTTTTTTCAATTACGGTGTCTTGGTTAACAGACACAAGAACTTTTTTTGTATCTATAAATGATCCTTTTATGCTCACTAGACCACCAATTGGGATTAGAATCTCGTCGTTTTCATCTACACCATTTTTTAAATTATCAAGAGTTTTTTTTGTAGTGTATAAATTTCCAAGAGACGCATTGACTATTTCAAATTGCCCTTGGAACATGTCTCGTTGTTCTTTAATATACCTGAATTGCTGTAATTGTTTTTCAAAATTTTTGTTGTTTTCCATACGAATCAACTATAGGTGAGAAAGTTTTTATTGCGATAATTCGCGAATAAGATAATCTTTACACTCTTCTGGAGAAATCACTTTTATTTCTTGAATATTTATTTGTCTTCTCAAAATGCCGATTGATGTGACTTTAGTAAGTGCTTTTTCAAGAGCATTTTCTTCGCTTAAGGCTCGAACTTCCTTTCGAAACAAATATTTTTTATGTTTCATTTTGTAGGTACCTACAATCCTGTAAATTTTAATCGATCGATCTGACATGAGTTATCAATTCCTATGTATCAACGAATTTACAATTGATAATTATTTTAAAAATATTAAATTTTTGCTTTTTTATTATGTATTGCTTAACACTAAAGAATTTAGAGTTTTAGAACAGATGTAAGCCTCATTAGTTCGGGTCCAGTAGACGCCATCCCGAAAATACCACTCTGGTCGTTAATAATCGCTCCTGAGGAAAGATAAGGAATCCCTCGGTTAACAGTAGAGACATCCGTTTCATCTACTTTTAAAATTGTAGAAATAATTTCAATCTCTTCATCAGTTGCAAGAGGGTGTACTAAACATCCATGGTTATTCGTTAAAGATATCGATCCGGGAAGATTGTTATTGACGAATTCGTAAACTATGGTTTCGACATTTAAAGTATCTTCAATCTGTTTTTTATAATCTTTTAAAAAAGAAGAAATTATTGCGCCTTTATCATTACATAAAATCAAATTTCCAAAAGCATTATCTAAAGATTTGAGAATTCCTATCTTAAAATTACTATTCAGCTCATCTGAACATATCTTTAACTTTTGAAGCTCATCGTCCCTAATTATATGGGGGACTATTATTCCGTATTTATTACTTGCCGTATATACACCGATTAAATTAGAATTATTAACTGAAATGGGAAAAAATGGAACTTTAAACACGCTTTCAATTTTCATCATAGCTGGTTTAAGCAAAGTAGATGGATATAAACCAAATGAATTATTGACTGCTAAATAAACCCCTATAGAGTTCTTCCCGAATATCTGGTACTTTAAAATCGTCATTTAACAAAACTAAGAAAGTCGTTATGTGGAGTATAAAGTTTTAAACCATAAATATTTTATTAAAAATGGGTAAGTTTAATGAATCTACTAATAATCAATTAAAATTTCTGTTCTTAGCAAAACTCTACCAGTATTTTAGTTAATATTTATGACTAAAAAATCACAATGATTATTCTATCATTTTTAAAAATTCTAATTCATCGATGAAAGTTACACCTAAATCTCTGGCTTTTTTAAATTTCTTAGATTTAACATCGGGGTTATTTGTAACTAAATACCACAAATCGTTTGAAATGGCGTCTCTTATAACTCCTCCCTTCTCAATCACTTTTGATTTTGCTTCTTCTTTATTCATAGTTTCTAAATTTCCCGAAAAGTAGAATTTTATTAAAGTTAAATCAGCTATATTCGATCATCTTCCTTAAGTGTTTAGTTTTGAAATTTTACAACAAGAAGATTAAACGAAGTAGCTTTTAAAATTAAATGACTATTAAAAATTTTTAATTTTTAGAATAAAGATAGTGTATTTGTATGTTTATTCGGCCAAATAAACAACTACTAAGCCGTCAATGTTCTTAGTTGCCCTGACCTTTATTTTTCTTGGAGGCTTTTGAATGCCTCTTGACCATATCTTTTCATTTACAGGTTGTGAAATAATTAGAGATTCAGGTTTGAAATGGCGTTCCATAAATTCACGTAAAAAGCGTATGGCTTTCTTAGCTCTTTTATTACGTGGGCCGTGTCTTGCTTTTGCTAGAGGAATCACATATATTCGTTCATCTATAATTTCTTCTTTAGGGGCTTCTTCCTCTTCTAGTTCTTCTAATTCTTCTTCAAAAACTTCGCTAACTTCTTCTTCAGAAATCTCATCTAAACTAAATTCTTCGATCTCTTTTATTTCTTCGTCTTCTACTTTTTCAACTTCTTCAGAATCAGTTAGTTCTTCCTCTAAGTCGTCCAAACTGATTTCTTTTGATTTTTTTTTTGCCATTTTAAATCAAGAATGTTATAAATTTGTCTTTAACTTAATCGCTTTTTAATCTTCTATTTCGCCACTGTCTTCCCGAGTATGGGTTGTTTCTAACTTTGCCTCCAGTTCTCTTAACAACCCATGTTGGAACTGAGCGATTTTGGTTAAGCTTTTTAGCTCTTCTTAATTTTGAGGGTAGATCTTTATTACGAGCCATAATATTAATCTCAACATTTATTTTTTGATATTAAATTCTTTTTTTTTTCCTGTGGTTGTAATTTGTTCTAAAATTTTTTTAAATTCTTTATCGGGTAATGGAGTAGCTCCACGTAGCTTCCCTGATTGGTACAATTGTATTAATTGTAATTCGATTTGTTCTGCGAATTGAGGTTTTACTATTCTTATGTTTTCTAATCGTTGGCGTCCTTCTTGGCTTAATACTTGTCTCATTATTTGATATTTTTTGCTAACATATTCTTTTTGTTGATGTTCGGCATATTGTTGTTGGGCTGCTTGTTGCTTTAATTCTTCTAGTTTTCTTCTTCTAATGTTTTCTAATTCATCTTCATCGCTCAAAGTTAGACCACAAAGAACAATTTATTTTTAAATTTATTTTCTTAAAATTGCGTACGCAGTTCTCTCTAAGAGACTTGTTCCTTCTGGAGAAACAATCCTACCTTTTTTATCTTGTTTTACGATTAAATTGGCTTTTTCTAGCTGCTGTAACGCAACCCTAATAATTTTTCCGCTCCCTTTAGCACTGTGATGACGCCCTGGTCCTTTTCTATTTTTTCCTCCGTAATATTTTCTGAGTTTATTAACGCCAATTGGACCAAATTTTTTGATTTTTCTCAACAGCGAAGCGCATCTGATATACCAGAAATTTTCATGATCAATTGGAGCTAATTCCTTAAAAAATCCCGTCTTCCAAAATTGACTTCCTTCAGGCGGTTTGATTTCGGGATACTCCTTCAATTTTTCTGCTAATGATTTTATCAGTTTCTCGGGTTCTACGATATATATGCTAATAATTAATACACCAAGAATTAATTATTTATGATACATTTTAAAAGATTAAGTAGATTAAAAATTTTTTGATAATTATGGTATTTGGGGACAATGAATCAAGACGAGTTTAAAAAAGTATTATTATCACAACCACATTGTACTTTGGGAAAAAAAGGAATTACAGAAGAATTTAATGCTCATGTACGGCAATTACTTAAAAGATATAAAATAATAAAAATAAAAATGTTAAAATCTATAGCAACTAAATCAAATATTAAAAGTATAGCAAACCAGATATCTCAAGCGACAGATTCGTATGTTTTAGATGTAAGAGGAAAAACTATTATTGTTTCAAAGCATCAAATTAAAAAAAAGAATTAAAATCAACGTGAAATAACCTTAATGGCTAAAAATAAAAGAAAACATCAAGCTATTATTATACGAATAGCAGATACGAGAATGAACTATTTATTTCAAAAAGCTCACGATATATTCCCAAACAATAAAGAATTAGCTAATAGGTATGTGTATTTAGCGCGACGATATGCTCAAAGAGCCAAAATTAAAATCCCCTCAATTTGGAAAAAAAGGATTTGTCATAAATGTAAGGGATTCCTTTATCCTGGAATTAATTGTAGAACGAGAATACATTCAAAAGGAAAAGGCTCTCACGTATCAACGACTTGTTTGGATTGTAATCAAACAACGCGGTATTTTTTTAAAATAAGGTAATTCATAGATAAAAAATATAATAAATTTCGGTTTAAAAATGCCTTTAACGATAATTTTGGCAGAATGCGGACTAGAATTGATCCCCAAAGAAATTAGAAAGCATCCAGCTATCCAGAGGAACCTAAAAAGAGATAATTATTCCTCACAACTCCTTGATAACTCATTACATCATTCTGCGATGGTTAAGTTAAAAGATGTAGGAAAAAGAGGGCGTCCTGATATTACCCATAATTGCCTATTAAACGCTTTGGGATCTCCCTTGAATAAAAGTGGTAATTTAAAACTATATATTCATACTTTAAATAATAAAATATTCGAAATTAATCCACAAATCAAAATCGCTAGAAATTATAATAAATTTAAAGGATTGATGGCAAAATTACTAAAAGAAAATGAAATTCGAATAAAAAATCTCCTATTAATATCAGAATTTAAAGGCACTTTAAGAGAATTAGTAAACTCCATTGATATTAAGGAAGTTATACTTTTTTCTAATAAAGGAGAACTAGCGGAAAATCCGCTCCTTTTATTTGATAATAATTTATCTAAAGATTTCATAATTATAATTGGTTGTTTTCAAAAGAATTTTTTTGCTGATGAAATTTTAAAACTAAGCAATAGACTTGTATCCATTTCTCATTATTCACTAGATGCGTGG
>JAUWZT010000180.1 GCA_030615145.1 Promethearchaeota archaeon
AACCATTGAGCGGGAAGAAAATATTGGAAAAGGCCTCTTCGTTCGTAATCTTTCCACTATTATTTGTTAGCGCCTCTGACGCTTTTAAAAGGATAGGAATGAATTTATTAGGGGAGATTATGTGAGCGATACTGTTTGCTAATAACTTAAAATATTCGGGAATAAAAAGTTTCAAATCGATCTCTAATAAGGTCCCATCTAAATCGAAAAGAATCGCTTTAATGTTGCTTTCTTTAAGTCGCTTCATCCTATATGAATACCTATGTTAAACTAATATAATAAAACAAAATTATAATATCAATTATAATTTGTTATTTATCGTTTTTAAACGAGTTTAGAAAAAAAATTTACAATTTTAGAAATAAATTGGATTTAGTTTGACAAAATTAGGTAAAAATAATTGACATTATGAGTACTATCACAAATTATTTAGTTAAAAAAAATATTAATAAATTCATAAATTAATATTAATATAGAAATTATCATTATTCCTTTTTGCTCGTAGAAATTATGAAATTAGAGTTTAGTTTATATAACGGTTACACATACATAGGCGATAAAATTAACGTAAAATCTAAGTTCAATTTCGATGAAGATTCGACACTTTTATGGTCTGGAATTCGTTTATTAACTTATCCCCCTTGCCTAAAAGAACTTCAAATTACCAAAGAGGAAATATTTTCGAAAGGGTTTTTTGAAGCGGGTGAATATATTAGAGATAAAGCAATACTGATTAAAAACAATGTTATCCCAAAGATAAAAAACACAAATTTGGAATATGAACTTAAATTAATATTAAGACAACCTCAAACAATTAACCAAGATTATGATTTAGTAATTAATAAAACACAAAAGATTGTAATTAGGGAAAAGCAATCAAATATTCAGACAAAAAAGCCTAATCCTCTTTCTATTTCAATTTCCGGCTTAAGTATTAATTTGTCAAAAGATGTTTTTAAACCTGGAGAAGCAATTAAAATAAATTTTTCTTCTGAGGAACTTAAACAAGTTGAAATCAGGTTATTACAAAAAGCAAATCTCGTTTGTTATTGTGATGCTTACGGGCAAAATTGTAGTAAAGTGGAAGAATTGCCACCTGCTATTGCCGGAGATTCGAGAACTACTGATATGGATAAGAAATTTTTATTATTAAAAGTCCCTGAGATAGCTCAACCAAGCCATAATTATTTATGGGAACCACACGAAAAAGAGTTCTGGGGGTTTAAATACGGTAGTTACGTAAAATGGTCATTGTTGTTTATTGGAAAGCCTAAATCAGAGTACGGTAAAGAGCCAATAAAATTCAATGTACCAATCACGATTATTGCAAAACCAGCTGACAAGCAAAAATTAGATGTTGATTTATTCTCGGGAACTACTGCAGGAGCACCTTCAATCTTCGATGGGGTCTCATCTAAATTCCAGAAAATATTTAAAATTGTCTCAATAGATTCTGATATAGAAAAATATATTGTGAAAATAAAGAACACCTCAAAAGAAACGCTAAAAGGTGTAACAGTAAAGATTACTGGACTTCAAGAAGGATTGTTTGAAACAGCTCCAATTCTCACAGGTTTTAATAGTTGGGGTGTTAACGAAGAAAAAGAAATAGTGTACGAGAGCAAGCAAAATATAACTGCTTTAATTTCTGTTTTGGAAGATAACGCCCGAAAATCTATAAGAATTCAAACTCCTGTGGGCTCCGATTTCTTTTAACATAAAAATTGCTATATTTTAAAGGGGAATTACACTTGAAAAGAAAATCTAATTCAAAAATAAATGTTAGTTCAATTAATAAAGAAAAGATGAATTTATTTTACTTTGACGACCCAAAATCGGGGCTTATTCAAAGAGAATTCGATAATGTAAAAATTGAATATTTTTGTTTTGACAACGATTTAAAAATAAAGACTAAACAAAATGAAGTTTTAAATGGTTGTTTATTGTCTGGAGAGTCTAGTTTACTTTACGACGATACAAAATATAACTTAAATCAATTTGACCTGTTTTTTTTGCCACCAGAAAGAGAACTATTGATAAAAGTAAATCCTCAACCACCGGGTTACTATAAACTATGCTTATTTTACAGTTCAATAGGAGTTGAGGTTGACACTGAATTTGAAATACAACATTTTGATTTAGACAAATTTATTCCAAGAGGAGAATTAAGTTCAAACGAAGTAATGGCAACTTACCGAACCGTTTGGACCGCCATTAAAAACGGCTACTTCATGTCAGGCTTTACAAATATTCCGATCGGATCATTAAAGCAAGGAGTTATAACAAGTGTAAATTTAGAAGAGAATAAAGAAGGAAAAATTGAGATTTATCCTCATATACATCCTGATTATCCTGAAGTTTATATTATGTGTATTGATGATGATAACTATGCTATTACTCAATATTTAATAAATGATGAAGGATGTTCAGTTTGTAAAGATTTATCAAATGGAGATGGTTTGTTTTTTCCAGGTTTTTTAGGTCATAGTAATTTTGCTCGGCCAACTTATAAAAACTTGAAATATTGTATGTATATGTGGATTATTCCTACATTTGGAAAAATTGAAAGCGTGAATCCAATTACATTGAAAGTGTAATTTCTTGGATTTCTTATTTATATAAAATTATTATGTTATATCCTTTAAATTAGAATTAAACAAATTGAAAAATCAACATTTTAATGACATTATCAAAATTGTTTGTTGAAGTTATAAACGAAGCAGAAAAACATATTTTGGAAATTAATTGATAGGTTTTTTAGTAGTAAATTAATTTAAAAAGAATTTATTAGCAACAGATCCAGAAGAATTTTCAACTAGCAGTAGTGAATTTTCATCGAAAACGATAATTGAATGTCAACGAAATGCAAAAACATTAATTAATCCTTAAATCCTAATTTTTTTATTTAAAAGATTATTCCACGCTTGCCCGTCAAATATTTTAGAATTGATATTTCTGGTTTTGAATATTATCATAGATTTCTCTTGTCAATGGAGTGTATTTTGATTGTCCTGGCAACATAATGTACAAAGGGTCATTAATATTTTCAATATCGAAACCTTCTCTTTTGAGTTTTACTTTTTTAAACTTAAAAGTTGCAGTAGTTGATAGTTTTGATTTAAACCTGAGAAAGATCGGTATGGCATAAGAGGTAAGATTTTGTCTAATATTTTCTGCTAACTCTTTTAAATCAAAATCCTCAACGCTGGATTTTAGAACGATTGCAGCCATGCCTGCACGCCCATCAGTAAGAGGTAATTTGATTCCGTAGACACAGGACATTAGAATATTATCGTGTACATTAAGAATTTCTTCTACTTCAGTGGTGGACACATTGTGTCCTTTCCAGCGGAAGGTATCTCCGAGTCTATCAATAAATTGAATGTGGACAGACCCTTGATCTCTCACTAAATCGCCTGTATTGACCCATACATCTCCTTCTTTAAAAATATTATGGAATAACTTCGCTTCAGTCTCCTTTTTGTCAGTGTATCCTTTGAATGTATATGGTTTCTGGCTCTTGGTTATCAATAAACCCGTCTCACCAATACCTACTCTCTTCATTCGTCCATTTTCATCTCTTATTGGGTTATCATTTTCAATATCATATTCAACAATGGCATATGGAGAAGAAGTAGTACCACAAGTACAGTCAAAATTTAACATATTATAAAATCCAACATTTCCTTCTGATGAACCATAACATTCTACAATTTTAGGTATGTTGAATCGTTTCTTAAAATCAAACCATATTTCTGGACGAAGACCGTTCCCTATTACTGTTTTCACAGTATGTTTTGAATCATCCGGACTAAGCGGTTGATTTATTAAATAACGGCAAATTTCTCCGACATAACTAAAAGCTGTGGCATTATACTTGCGAATTTCGTCCCAAAAGTGAGTAATACTGAATTTCCGACCCACTGCTACAGCTCCTCCAGTATTCATTACGGCTGACCAACCTGTCCATAAAGCTGTAACGTGAAAGAAGGGAAGACAAACATACATTATATCATCGGGTGTGAACTCCGCGGCTAACACCCCAAAGCCGAAACCGGCGCCAACCATCTGAAAATGAGATGAGATTGCTGCTTTGGGTAAGCCTGTAGTACCGGAAGTAAATATATAAGCAATGGGATCCATAGTTTTAACATCAGTAGTAGTTAATGGATTATCCACGGAAAAGTCTTTAACCAGTTTGGTAAGGTCATCGAATCCATCCGGAACTGCCATCTCACCACGATCAGGCATAAAAAAGAACTTTTGATCTTCTGTTAAATTGAGTTCAGATTTAACATCATTAAAAGCATCATAACATTCTTCACCAATCACAATAAATTTCCCGGGAGTAAGGTTTATACAATATGTTAAGGTCTTTTTTCGCAATTCGGTATTGATCATTGAAGATATTGCTCCAATTTTAGCAATAGCACTAAAAAGAATTAACAACTCAGTTCGGTTTGTCATCAAAATTTCAACGACATCCCCTTTTTTCAAGCCTAAAGAGATGAAATAATTGGCATAACGATTAACAGATTCGTTAAACTCTTTATATGTAAGCACTGTATCTTCAAATAGAATTGCCCTATTATTAGGATAATCTCTAGCATTTCTCTCTAGGATGGTTCCCCAAGAAATCTTGTTTTCTAAAGGCATTTTCTGAACTTCTATTATATCTTCTTGATGTTTCTGAATAAACGCTCTATTTCTTTTTCTCCACTCTTTTCTATCAATAAGATAAAGCTCTTTTTCTGATTTTGCCATTTCAGATTGGATTTCCATTTTGTATTCACTTTTTTTAATCTTTTATTATGATTCTATTTTTATAACCAATAAACAAATATTACATATTTGTATATAAAATTAATCTATACTAAATATGAAGAAAATAGTTTTCCTTTTAATGTATAACCCAATATTTATTAAAAAATTATATATGAAAAATATAAAACTATAAATAAAATATCAAAAATACAACACTTTAAATATAAAGACCATGAACAAAAAATTGGACTCCTACATATTTTAATATATATTTTTAATGTTAAATATTAATAAATGAATAATAAAAAAGATTAGAACAAGAGAGAAGTATAACAAATTATGAAAAGATATGGATATTACGCAATTAATATATCTTTAGAAGATGCTTGGAATAGAACATTAGTATTTTTTGAGAAGCAGAAGGGTAAAATAATAGATCAATACATTTCTACAAATAATTTATATCGTAAGCTTAGAATACGCCATGCTCTTTCAACGCGTATTTATGGTACATCTATGGGTGAAATGTACGAAATGACTTTTGGTTATAACCCTTCTGATAACACTACATATGTCAGCGTTTCTGTTAAATATTCAAATTTTGGAAAGGGTATACCATCGAAAGTACCAAAAGAGATGATGAAAAAATGGGCTTATGAAATGGGCATCACCCCTATGAAATTGGTTAAAGAAACCGACTATAATTTCTTAGCTAATCTTAATAAAATCCAAGAAATTCCGCTACATCAAATTGAGAATTTATCAAAAGTATTTTGTTTCGCTTGCGGTGAAGCAAACAGCAAAAAGGATACTATTTGTGTTTCCTGTGGAACCCAATTAAACACACAAGTTATTCCTTAAGGCTTAAAAAAATAGAAATTCTATAAATAATTTTTACTTTTTCAATGTAACATCGAAACTATCTGGTTTTTATACAAATTCTTAAAAACAAGGCTTAAAATCTCTTCAAAACAATCTAATATGCCCTCTCCATTCACAGCAATCGTCTTTTTGAAATCGATGTTTTTAAATCTAAAATAATTAATGTTTGCTAAAAACTCAGGAGGGCTAAATTTATCTGGCAAATCTTGCTTGTTAAATGCTATAACTTTAGGAAGCGTAATAATTACATCTTCGAAATAACCACATAATTCGTTCCATGACGTTAAATTTCGGTGGTAAACTCTTTGCTGTGAATCTGCTACGAAAATAATTCCATCTATACCTTGTAAAGTAATTGGTCTGGTAATTATGTAAAAGTCCTGCCCAGTTGTAGAATAAAGATGGATTTTTAGGTGCCATTGTTGGTTTTCAAAATCTATAGTGCCATAATCAAAGAACAGCGTTCTACGAATACTGCTGTCTATACTTAAGACTCGATTTTTCTTACCAAAATGGTTAAATAATGCTTTAATAGATGTTGTTTTTCCCGAAAGGGCGGGTCCAAAATAACAAATTTTCAACTGAATACTTCGAGTTAATTGATCTATTATCATCTTAAATATTAGTTCTCGTTTTTAAGTAACATTAAAAATAAGTTTAAAAAAACCGAGTTTTTTAAAACAAGGAAAAATAAAACTTTTTTGTCAAATGTAGAGAAATTAAAAAACTAACTCGTCTCCTTCGATTTTACAACGTAATAACGATCGAAGGATAAGAATTTCAACTTCTCTTCTTAAAATTGATTCGTCAATGTCTAAATTTTCACGTTCCTTTAAAATTTCCTTTAGTTCCGTAAAAGAGATTAACTCTTGTTGCGAAGATTCTTTTTGGATAACTTTTAATATTATTTGTTGATTGTAAAGCGAATGAGAATTAGAAATTAATTGATACAACTTATGAGTAAGGCTATAATCAAAATTTCCCGCTTTTTCAATTTCTTTCAATTTGTCTAAGATAATTAACGCTTCTTGGTACTTTTCATCCTTCATGAGTAGTTGAACTTCCTGAATTTTTTTAATAAATCCATTAGTATTCATTTTACTAATCAGAAGGTTCTAATTTTAATAAATTTCAAGCTCTTATAAAATTAAAAAAATTAAAAAAAAAAGCAACTCCAGATTGCTTTAAGCAACATTTTCTACGCGAACAACTTCTGGGACGAACTGTTTGATAGCTCGTTCGATTCCAAACTGTAGCGTTTGTTGAGCGTGAGCACATCCAGAGCAATGACCTAATAAACGTACTTTAACGATTCCGTCGTCAGTAATTTCAACGAGTTCCACATCTCCGCCGTCCATTTGTAATTGAGGCCTAATTTTTTCTAGCACTTCTTTTACTTTTTCTTTATCCATATAAAATCACATATTTGTTTTTTATATCTTAATTTAATTAAATTATTTAACCTATTTAAAGCAAAGCTCTTTAAAATAAAGACTTTAAAAAAATAAAATTGAAAATAAAATTCATGTTTTTTTAAAGGAAATATTTTCAAAAAGTTAATTGAAAGTAATAACATATATTATTTTATATTTGTTATTGAAAAATTAAATGGATTAGAAATGTATAAAGAACGTATTTTTACATGTCCCAGATGCAACAATATAGTAAGAACTGGTGATAAATATGGATGTGATTATACGCGGTATTGCCGAAAATGCAAAGCAAAATTTAAGGTTTTTGGTGAATGTGGATTATGTAACAAAAAAAAAGATCTTACCTGGTGCCGTTGTCAACGTTATGAATGTGATGATTGTCATTATTCTTGTATGATGACTAGCTGAAACAATAATATATTTTATTGTTTTTCAGAATCCAAACATTTAGAAAGAATACTACCAGAAAGGCTGTGCTAATGATAGATAAGTACCACGAGTTTGAGCTGTTGACGCAATCTAAATCAACAAGCTTTATTA
>JAUWZT010000053.1 GCA_030615145.1 Promethearchaeota archaeon
AATATTATTTCCATGTTATGTGATTTTTTGAATCCTTTTTCAATCTATTTACTTATGATATTGAATGATATGAAAGTTAAAGTAGAAGGAAAATTTTTCAAAGAAGTAACTGTTGACGACGATGGTAACAATATAACTTATGTTTTTCCTGATACGAGCGAATTTTTATCGATATTAAGGAGAAAGATAAATAAAGAGTTAATCTAAGAAAGATAAATCTATCAATAAATTTTTATTTTTCCATTCATTATATTTTTATGGAGCGTTTGGGGTGCTCTGAAGTCCCTTTGCTGGATGGACCGCAAAGTCCTCATTAGCGGAAATTGCCCGGATTCAGGTTTCATGAGAATTATTATCCAATTTTATGTCCCGGCGAAGCGTATCCCCATGATGGTGGGTGCCAGAGTAGTGCCTTTTGTAGGAAAGGTTCGAGCTCGTAATAACAAACCCGATCAGGCCAGGGATGGAGCAATCGTAAGTTTAGGCGTTCACGCTTTATGGTAAGGTCGTGGAGGAGCATATTATCTGGTCATAATAGTAGGATTGGAATCGAGGTTCAGGTTTTTTATTCTATTCCTTCCTAAAAACCATTTCCTAAGATTAATACGATTTCTTCTTTAACTTCAGCTTATATTTACAGTGAGAATTACTATTATCAACAATACACTCCTGAATTTCAGTCTCAAATTGAAACTCAGGAAATAGACTCGTCAAAAAGCTCCTCGTATAAGGAAAACATATGCTATCTTGAATAGTTTTTGCGCTTGTTGGGTTCCTTTTTCCGCCAATTGGACAAAATTTCTTAGAATGTTTTAATTGAATAAGATATGTGTTCTCATCTATTTTTTTAATTGAAGTTGAGGCACCTAACGCTTTATAAGAAGTTTCTAAAGCAGTTGTTAAATTGTTAATACCTTTTTCTTTGTATAAAGCGGCTAATTTTGCTCCCAATTTTGTGCTAACAGCCCGTGGGAGGTTTTCACCGCCAAGTTCAATCATCTCATTTACATATGCGTGAAAAAATTTTAAAGCATCTTTCAATACATAATCACTTTTCAGATTAAAGGTTAAAGACTCTTAATTCGAATTTAATACATAGATACATCAATAATTCTATTCAAATTTGTAAAAAAAGGGAACTAGTATCCCAATATTATATTTTTTTCAAATAAAATCGTAAAAGTCTGTCTTTATCTTCTTCAGCATAATCAATTCCAATTCTTTTTCCCAGTAAGATTTGTTTATCATCAATCTTCTCTCCTTCGGTAAAAAAAAGTACTGAGTTTTCAGCGCAAGAATCTTTACCATTAAACTTCTCCTTAGTTATTTTCATAGCCATACAAAGCTTGCTTGGACCATCCACTAAATTTTTATAATTCTTGCCAATTTTAACATTCCGACTTGCTTTCATTAATTCAATCCCATCAATTGGATACAAATTTCTTATGAATATAGAACACGGAAACCCCTCTGGTTCAGTGATAACGTTAAGGCAGAAATATGTGCCATAGATATAATAAATGTAAAGAGTACCGGGTTTCATATACATGATTTTTGTTTTCTCAGTTTTTTTATAATTATAGCAGTGACACGCTTTATCCTTTGGGCCTAAATAGGCTTCTACCTCAATTACCTTTCCAATCATTCTTCCTTTCGCTGTTTTTCTTACGAGATATTTTCCTAAGAGATCCTTACCTACTTCGACAGTATCTCTTGAAAAGAAGTCCGTTGTTAGTCTTTTAAATTCACTCAAATCGGAATCAGCTCTATAAATTTGTAAAATTAAACTTTTATATATTTTAAAGACATTTTTAATGTAATAAAAGATTTTAATAAAAGATTA
The DNA here is from genome assembly GCA_030615145.1 of Promethearchaeota archaeon. Lineage (GTDB taxonomy): Archaea > Asgardarchaeota > Lokiarchaeia > Sigyniarchaeales > SOKP01 > SOKP01. The sequence goes on from JAUWZT010000053.1 coordinate 1,844, forward strand.
TTAACTTGAGATTTAATGAACGCTCCAGAAAGAGTTTTAACTACTATTGAGCACAAAGAACCGGATCGAGTTCCTGCTTTTGAAAGTGCGTTTACAAACAACACTATAATAAAACATTATGGTGTAAATCTTAGCGGTGGTCGTGGATACAAAAACATCTATAAATTTTTTAGTAAAGCAAGAATAGATTTAGTCCTTAGTTATGTAAGTATATTTCCCCGAAAAATGTTTAGGGGAGGATATATCGACGAATATGGTAGAGTAATGAAATACGAATATGCTGAAGACAAAACTATGATCTTAGCTTACCACGGAGGGCACTTTGAGTCGTTTGAGGACTACGAAAGCTGGGAACAGCCAGATCCAAATTTGAAATCTCGAATGAATCAATTTCTATCAGGAAGAAGTGTTCAAAAAGAAATGGATGACGCAGTTTTTTCTATCCCTTCAACTGGAGCTCTTATGGAATGTTCTTGGCAAGGTTTTGGAATGGAAACCTTTTCACGAATTACAGGACGCGATAAACAAATGAGGCGGATATTTAACGACAGAGGAACCTTTACAGTGGAGTTAGTGAAAATCTTAGCAGAAAACGATGCCAAAATGGTGTTACTATGGGATGATTACGGATTTAAGAACGGACTATTCATGAGACCAAGTTTATATCGAAAACATATATTTCCATGGTTAAAACAAATATGTGATACCGCTCATAAGTATGATTGCAAGATTCTTTTACATTCAGATGGAGATTTAATGGAAATTTTTGAGGACATTATAAAATGCGGAGTGGATGCGATACATCCTATTGAATCAACTACAGCTAACCCAGATTACGATATATTTAAGTTAAACGAAAAATATGGCGATGAGATTACCTTTATTGGTAATTTAAGCCCTATCATGCTAGCATTTGGAGAGATTTCTGAAATTGAAGATTACGCCAAAAAATTAATACGAGAATTAGCACCAGGTGGAGGATATATTTTCAGTTCAGGACATAGTATACATCCAGCTGTTACAGTTGATAGATTTGAAGCTATGCAAAATATTAAGAGAAAATACGGGACTTATCCTATAAATATTCCTGATTAATACATCTAAATATGCTATTAATAATTGGAACTTAATTTGTTTTTTAAGAATGAAACCAACTTGTTATTTGAAGCTATGAAAGGGAATTTCAAATAAATAGATAAATCTCCTTCAATTTTACTTCCAGTAAGTGAAAAAATTTCTCCTCCAGCTTCTTTTAAGATTAGTATTCCCGCTGCAACATCAACCAATCGATTTGTTTCTCTTAAATTAATAAAAGCTTCCATGCTACCTTTCGCAAGTTGGCATAATGTTAAAGCACTACTCCCTAATACGCGTATACGAAAAAATCTCCTAAATATTGGTCTTAAATTATCTATGTGTTTAAAAAAATTTTTCATAGGGAGATTTAACTCAAAAAAGCACTTATCAGTAATATTCAAATCAGAAACATGAATTTCATTATTATTTAAGTAAGCTCCCTCGCCTTTAATAGCCCAATAAATATCTTTCGTGTTTAAATCAAGAATCACTGCTTTCTTTATGTCATTAATCGTTCTTCCTATAGCATAGGCTATTGATATAGAACAGTATGGGATTCCTCTTACTGCATTATTAGAACCATCAATAGGATCAATAATTAATGCGTTTTGATTATTAATTGCTTTTTCTTTATTTCCTATGTATTTTTCTCCTATTTCTTCACTGATAAGCAATAGATTCACATTCGCATTTTCTAACATGTCAATAACTACATTTTCCGCAATCAGGTCTATTTGCATTGAAATATCCCCACCTGCGCCCCTCTGAGTTTTTTCTGCCGCCTTTTTAGTGCCTAAGATGGGATGTATGGCATCATATACATTTATAGCAATTTGTTTCAATAGATCAATACTAAGTTCCATAATAACCAATCAAAAGTTTGATTAAATAATAAAATACAATTAGGTAAATATCTTTTATTAAGAGGATTGAATATGTCTTTCTTGTTCCAAAATGTCTTTTATGCTACTTAACTCAGTTACAATCATTTGAACAAAACTTTTTTCCAAGAGTAAATGTGGACCCTTTTTCAACTCATTTTTTAAATAAAGCTTATCGATTTTTTCTAAAAGTAGCCATTCAGAAATTAGTATACCTTTTCTTTTTTCTTCGTCTGCAAACTTGTTTGTTAGAATGTTATAGTTCATTAATTCAAGAATATTATTTTCTTCCTGCATTTCCAAGATAGCAAAGAAAGGCGTTTCTCCAAAGTGCTCGGAGATTATAGAACTTAAACCTTCGTTGTTCACTAAAGGCACAGCAATCTTAATAACTTCTTTTGGCAGAGTTTGAGAAATAATAATTATTCTAAAGATTTGAGGGAAATCTGCTTGGATTTTATCTGACATAGAATTTTTCAATAACTGAATTTGATGCAAATGAAGTTCTTTATTTAAAATTACGACAACTTCCAAAAAAATATATCGCCCGTAAGATCTAATTTCAAGGTTTTCAATCTCTTTAACATTTGGAAAGTTTTTAATCATATTATAAAGTTCATTTCTTTGGTCAAAATCGATTATAGCGTCTAATAATATTTTTGTAGAAGTCAAGAAAATATCGTATCCACCTTTAATAATTAGTAAAGCAATAATTAGACTAATTATTGAATCTAAAAAATTTACGCCGAATAAAGCACCTATAAAACCGATTATCACTGAAGACGAGATAAGGTTATCGTAGAATTTTTCGCTTGCTTGAGATTGAATTATAGGTGAGTTTGTCTGTTTTCCTATTATCCTTAAATATAAGGTTGATGAGAACGAAATAATTAATGAAATGATTAAGAAAATAAAAATAGCGGGAGAAGTTATTATTTGTTTTGGAAGTCCAGCGAAGTGTGCGTAAATTTCGGAGAAAGAAATAATAATTACATTATACGCTGTATAAAATATGACTAGTGATATAATTAAGCTGATTATATTTTCTATTTTGTAATATCCATAAGGAAATCGTTTATTTGGTTTTCTTTTTGCGTAAATAATTCCAACTAAAGCAGCAAATACCATAATTATATCTGTTAGATTATCAAAAGCATCCGCTCGAAGCGCCAAACTACCACTTAAATCGGCAAAAATTAACTTAAAAATAAATAAACCTAAATTTACAACTAATAATACAGAATTCACGAAAATCGGTTTTGTGTAAAATGTTTTACTTTTATCTGGTTCGTTCATTTATCAACAACAACTTCTTGAATCTAATTTTTATATTTAATTAATTCTTACATTTTTATGATGAAACTTTTTCTTTCGTTATTTCATTTACGGGTTTAACCATCCTAAAACAATACAAAAAGAATAAGGCAAAAAGAATAAAAGAAATTAATGTAATAACATCTTGAAGCATTATACCGATGTTTATAAAATCGGCATAAACCAACAATGGCCAAAATGGTGCTCCAAGGAGTATACTTATTATAAGAGGGAATACGACTTGTTTTCCTATAATTATACTACGGAAAAATCCAGTTAAAACATAGATTATCCCAATTATGAAATAGGCAATTATTATGGATAATAATTTTTGTTTTTTAACAAACTGAATAAGGTTTTCTAATTCTTTTTTCACTTGAATTTTTTCTTGATTTTTTACTTTATATTGAAATAATCTAATTATGTAAATAATTAACGCTCCCATGAAACACAAAACGCATATCATGGTTTCCAGTAATCCAGGCATACTAGTACTTCGATAGAAAGGATTAAAAGCGAGAGGAAAAAAAGGTTGAATATCCGTGTAAATAGGGGAATCGAGTAAAATGTGAATGTAGATTCCCATTAGAGAGGCAACCAAGATTCTTTTAAACGATACATCTTGTTCTAACTTGAAAAACGACATTAAAGGTGAAAAATATCTTCTAATTTTGCTCATTGCCACTGTTAAGAGAAGTGCAACGATAGTTCCCCCTAAAAAACTGTGGAAAAAACCATGAAGCGGATAATCTAAGTTAAAAAATAAGACAATAAATGGTTCAATATCAACAATTATGCTAGCAATTAAGAATGTAGGAAAATCGATGAACTTAAGAAACAATAATCCAATCATTAACCCTGGACCTAAATGATATGAAGTAAAAGGCATACAATAATAATTTATTCTTTTAATATTTAAATTCTTATGATGGAATATATTTAGATTATAAAAAGAAGTTTGATTACATTAATTTTGACATTTACTCCAGATTGTAATTAACCAACAAAATAAAAAGATTAAATTAAGAAAATTAAGCTCCAGTTTAGTAAAGATAATAGAAAAAAGAAGAAAGAAAGTTATTTAATAAAAATTATTAAAAAGGAAAAAAAAGGATAAACTTATTATTAATTTTCATAAAAAATTATGTTTTTCAGAAATTATGAAGAGAATTAAAAGTATTGATGCTATTCGCGGATTTTGTATTTTCCTGATGATTCTGGGACATCTGCTCGATTGGTGGTTAAAATATGAAGATAAATGGTTGCAAGTAATACTTTTTGAACTTTTAGCACCATTAGCAGCTTCGGGATTTTTGTTTATTTCAGGATTCAGCACTACATTATCATATAAAAGTAGGGTTATAAAAGCGGAAAATTCAAATGAATTCACTATGCGTAAAATTAAAAATGAATACATTATTAGAGCTTTATTAATATTAATAATAGCTTTAACTTATAATACTTTAATAGCTTTTACGATAAACGATCTTACTTGGATTTGGTCTTGGAATGTTTTACAAACGATTGCTGTCTCTCTTCTTCTGACATGGCCTCTACTTAAAACTTCAAAAACATTTAGGATTGTTCTTGGAATTGTATTACTAATTGCTGATCAATGTATTTTAATATTATTAACCCCATATATGGGTCAACCTAATATGTATGGGGTTTTTTATCATATTTTTTTCAATCCTTTAGATCAATATATTATCTTGTCTTTTTTTTCTGTATTTCTTATAGGAACTGTAGTAGGAGATTTTTTTTTTGAAATTAATAAAATTAAAGATCAAGAGGAAAGGAAACACGCGATAAAATATGAATTTATAAAATTTTCATTGTTAATTGGAATAATCTTAATGATATTTGGTGCAATTTTTTCCTTCCCTGATTTTTTATACCATGGAACATTCTCTTCGATGTTATATTCAATAGGTACAGTTCTAGTTTTGCTTTCAATACTTTTATATATTGAAGAATTCGAAGTTGTTAAAACTAAAAAAAGTTATAGATTTTTCTATTTTTACTCTTTTTACTCTTTTACTATTTATTTAGCGCATAATCCGTTGTATTTTATATTTTTTCGTCAATTAAACATTTTAAGTGTCTGGATAGCCATCATAGGAGTATATATTTTCTTGACGCTACTACTCAAAGGCATTTATAAAAAATGGGGAAAAAATGCCTCTTTAAAAGTGTTAATAAGCATTTTAAGTTCAAAATTAGCGAATAAATTAGAAGAAAGATATTTATCTAGGGATTTAAATCGTAATTAACCAACAAAATATAATGATTAAATTAGCTCAATTTCAACTAAAACTGTTTCTGGAATCTGGATCTTCATAATAAGATGCATCGAGCGCTCGTTCGCAATTATTTCAAAAAGGCGTTTGTGGATTCTCATTTCAAACTTCGCCCAAGTCGCAGTTCCTTGACCAGAAGGTGCTTTTAATACTGGTACGCGTAATCTCTTTGTAGGTAAGGGAATTGGTCCAAGTTTTCTAATGCCTTGATTTTTACATACACTTTCTATTTGATCGCATACGGCTTTTAGCGCTGGAAGCTTTGTAGAAGAAAGCCTAATTCTTGCTCGTTGCATTTTTTAAACAATTTTTAATTGAAGTAGTTAGAGTTAGAAATTATTAGAATTAAATAAATTTTATCATTCATGCCTCAATACAAGATTTCATTCAATCAAGAACTTAACTTCTATTGAAAAAAAAGTTTTTGCCAAATTAATTATTTTTACTTCTTTTTTGTTCTAATTTATTTAGTATTATTAAACTTAAAATGCTTAATTGAGTTTTTAAAGAGGCTTTTCTCCCCCATTTTTTATAAGTGCCTTTGAGTATTAGCGTTATCAAAATTGTAGTTCCTACGAGGCCTATCCAAATAGTCAAAGCGTTTAATTGACCAAAAAATAAAAAATACAACGGATTGTGCGCCAAATAAATAGTAAAAGAGTAAAAAGAGAAATAATAGAAAAATCTATAACTTTTTTTTGTTTTAACAATTTCAAATTCTTCATTAAATAAAAGTATTGAAAGCAAAATTAGAAAAAAACCAATAGAAAAAACCAGCGAAGAAAGGGTTCTACGCAAAATAATATCAGGAAAACGAAAAATGAAACCAAATGACACTAAAATTATCCCAATTAACATTAAAGGCGTTATAAACACAAATTTTATCGCATGTTTCCTTTCCTCTTGATCGCTAATTTTATAAACCTCAATAAATAAATCTCCCACTACAGTTCCAAGGAGAAATATAGAAAAATAAGACAAGATTGTAAATTGCTCTAAAGGATTGTATAAAATATAGAATAATATCCTATAAGTATTAGTTTGTCCCTCATAGGGTAGCAAAAAGGGTAAAATAAATTGATTGGCAACTAGTAATACAATTCCAACCAAAATCCTAAATGTTTTTGAAGTATTTAAGAAAAACCACCCCAATAAGAGCGAAATCGCGATTGTTTGTAAAATAAACCACGCCCAAATCCAAGCAGGATCATTAATACCAAAAGCTATTGCTGTATTATAGAGCAAAGCTACTATTAATAATAACATAGCTCTAATAAAGTATATATTTTTAACTTTGCGCATAGTAAATTCATTTGAATCTTCTATATTTGCAACTTTCCTTTTATAAGATAAAATTGCACTGAATCCTGAAATAAACATAAATCCTGTAGCAGCTATAGGCGCTAAAAATGCAAACAACATATATACTAACCATCTATCCTCGGGTCTAACCCACCAATCTAATAGGTGTCCAAGAATCATAAGAAGTATGCATAATCCGCGAATTGTATCAACACTCTTAATTCTTTTCATTCTTAAGCAACTTTTTTTTAAAATTAATAATAAGGTTATCCTATTTTTCCTATTTAATAATTATTATGGAAAAAAGTTAATGACAGTTTCATAAGATCGTTAGAAAATATGTATCTTTTAATTTTGTACTTCAATGTCATATTTATATTAATAATTGAATTATATATTCATTAATACAATTATAGAATCTAATTAGTAAATTTAAATAAAGATAATATTAGAAGTGAAATTAAATGAGTTCCGAAGAAAAATTTTATCGAAACCTGCAAGAGCATTTGGATCAACAACCAATTGGGTATGCTGCTGTAGAATCCGGTGCAGACATTCGTGTCCTTAAACATGTGTTTACGCCTAGAGAAGCAGAAATTGCCACAACATTAGATTATAAATTTGAAACCATGGAACAAATTTCCAAGCGTGCTAAAGAAAAAGGAATCATAGACGATGACTTAGAGCTAATTATTGATGGAATGGCAAAAAAAGGAAGTATTGGTTATCGAGAAAGAGATGGTATATCTTATTATAGAAATATCCCCCTTGTCTTAGGATTTTATGAAAATCAAATCAATAAACTTACACCCGAATTGGTTAAAGATTGTTTAGAATTAACTGACGATTTAACCTTTGGTCTCTCGTTTTTAAAAACACAAATCTCTCAAATGCGTACTATACCAGTAGAAAAAAGTATCACTCCTGAACATCATGTAGTTCCCTATAATTGGGTAAGAGATATTATTCAAAATTTAGAAGGACCTATAATAATTCGAAACTGTTTATGTAAGGAGATAAAGGCTCTTGAAGGGGAACCATGTAAAAAAACTAATCGTTTAGAATCTTGTATGTATTTTCGTGATTTCGCTAAATCCGACATTAATATGGGAGAAGGTAGGGAAATTACAAAAGAGGAAGCTCTTGAACTACTCCAAAAAGCTGAAGAAGAGGGGTTAGTTCTCCAACCTTCAAATGCTCAAGAACCTGAATTTATTTGTTCTTGTTGTGGTTGTTGCTGTGGAATGTTAGAAGGCTTATTTTCAAAATTGCCAAACCCTCTGGATTTTTGGATAAGTCATTATTTTGCTGAAGTTGACCCAGAGTTATGCTCTGGTTGTCGTACATGTATAGATAGATGTAATGTTAATGCTATTAAGTTCAGGAAAAGCACTAATAGCTCTAAAGTTAACTTGAGACGGTGCATAGGATGTGGTCTTTGCGTGACAACCTGCCCAGAAGAGGCAATTACACTACATAAAAAAGAGAAAGAATATATTCCTCCAAAAACCCATGAAGATATGTATGAAACAATAATAACTCTGAAAAAGGGGAGTAGTTAATACTATCCTAGAAAATTAATAATAAGAAGGGTTGCTATTTTATCTTATAAAAAACAGTTTGATTTAAATCAAAAAAATCCCAATAAGAACTTATTCCCTATATTTACATTTTTTAAATATCTTTTAGCAACTTCAAGGCATTTTTCTGCTTGTTTCCTTGGAGTAATAGCTAAATCCTTCATTTGATAATCACCATGAAACACTAAAAGGCTATAGGGAATCTCAGGATTTATCTCACTAATAAATCTTGCTATTAACTCCACTTCCTCATGGTTGACATAACCAGGAACCATTAAAGTACAACCACTCAGTTCAGGCATTTCTTTTTCTCGAGTACCAAAATAGTTTTCTGCGAGATATTTGAAATTATCAAGTGTTCTACGATTACTGACACCACACATTGCTAAATTCAATTTCTCATTGAAACTTTTTAAATCAAATTTAACGTTTCCTCCAGAGGCTATGGCAATTTGCATGCATTTCTCAACTAAGTCTTGGTTCCCGCTACCATTCCATTCCCAACATACTCTAAATTTTCGAGTTTTTCCTTCTTTTTTGATTTTTTCGAGAACCTTCTTTGCTAAATTAATTGAAAAAGGCAGTTGTGCTTCAGGAGTCCCACCAAAATAACATATACACGTGATTTCTTTATTTTTATAGATTTGATTTGCCAAAGTCTCGACATCAATCAAAAAATTATTAGAAAAAGATTTGTGGGATGCATTTTGGCAAAATAGGCAATTAAAAGTGCAACCATAAAGAAACGCAGCGTACGAGTATGTATCATACTCCGCGCTACAAAACCATGCATTACAGCAATTAGTTGGTATTCGATCAAGGTACCCGTGAATATAACCCCTTGATCTAGAAGGTAAGGGTAACTCCCCACTTTGACTTTTCGGCATATTTCGCAACCCACAATAGCTTAAATCGTTTTTAGAAAGAACACATTCGTTAATGCAAAGGTTACATTTTAATTTAACATCGATATCATCTGCTTTTGGAGGTTTGGACGGCAAATCTACTAAATTTCTAACTTGTTTATGAACAGTTAAAATATGCGGCTCAACGACCTCCCAATTTTTATTTAGAATGCAATCTCGACATACTTGAAGCACATCAGAGATAAACTTACCTGTTTTTCCACAAAATATGCAAGTTCCTATATCTTCTCACCGCTTTTTTAATAATAAGTAAGTCTGACCCGCTTTTTGAGCAGGATTCTTTTTAATCATAAATCCATCAAATCCGTTATTATTAAAAGAAGATATAAATAATTCTAATTCCTTTTCGTCTTTTGGATAAAATTCGACTACGATTCTTCCTTTTGGTTTCAAAATTTTTTTCAAATACATTGCTGTAATATTAACAGTTTTATATTTGTCTCGAATTGTTTCTTTTCCATAAATTATAAAATTATAAGCAGAAATTGAAATAATATGGTTAATTGAAGCCTTTTTTAAAGGTAAATAATTAATATCAGCTAATATTAGCTCTAGATTTTTTTTATTTTCTGAGATTTTTTTTTAGTTTTTGCTTTCGAGAGCATATCGATTAGAATATCGATACCAATAACTCGATGGCCACTACCCACTAAAATTTCTGAAGAAAAGCCTGAGCCACAACCCAAATCCACAATAATGTAATGATTACGATCTAAAACGTTGTAGTTACCGAGATTATCTAATTTATCATCGGTTAAATATTGTAAACATAATAAAGTTGTCTTTTTTTGATTTCTTTCCATCCATGTTGAATTATCATATTCTATTGATTTATCACCGATGTAGGAATCTGGAAATTTGGGCGTACCTTCGCGATTTGACATAAATTTTCTATATTTAAAAAAATGCTAAAAAGTATACATATAAATTATTAAATATGTAGATAAAATATATATGTGGTCATAAGAATAAGTTAAATGCCAAATTAAAAAAAATGTAGTTTTATTAAAAACAATCGAGGTTTAACATGTCAGATAAAAATACTATCCTAATTTGTGACGATGAGCCAGATATCGTCAATCTTACTGAAAGATTTTTAAAACTTGATAGTTTTAAGACACTTACTTGTAGCAATGGGAAAGAATGCTTAAAGAGTCTTGAAGAAAAACACGAGGAGATCGTCCTAATACTCCTTGACTTAATGATGCCTGGTCTTAGTGGATTTGAGGTTCTCCGAGACATAAGATCGAAGGAGGACTATAAGGATATCCAAGTTGTCCTTTTCACAGTTAAGAGTTTTAAGGATGATATTGAAAAGGGTAAAGAATTAGGCGCAGATGGATACCTTACCAAACCGTTTTCAGGTAACGATCTTCGTAATTACATAAAAAAAGTTTTAAATAAATAGATTGTGTAACTAAAACTATTAAATTCTGATTTAAGATTGTAAATTACTTATTTCAAAAGTCCTAATCAACTTAAAATCAAATAGTTTTTAAATAAGAATTTATAAGTTAATTTTCTTGATACTATCAAGAAATTAGCTAAAATTATATATATTTTATAAATGACCAAACAAACCATATATTTGTAGGAATTATAAATTATATTAACATAAATCTGGGTTCTAAATGTCAGTAGCAAGAAAGATTCTCATAGTCGACGACGAGGAAGACATCGTCAATTTAACCGAGAAGTTTTTACAACTTGAGAATTACGAAACTCTTACTTGTAGTAATGGAAGTGAAGCGTTACAGATCGTGGAAGAAAAACACGAGGATATCGCACTAATACTCCTTGATCTAATGATGCCGAAAATTAATGGGTACGAGGTACTCAAATCCATAAAATCCAACGATAAATTTAGCCATATCCTTGTAGTTCTTTTTACTGTGAAAAACTTTTTTGAAGATATTAAAAAAGGTAAAGAACTCGGCGCAGATGGTTATTTAGTTAAGGCAGTTTCCGGAAACGAAATTATAAACTATATAAAAAATTTACTTGAGAAAAAAAAAAAAGAAACTAATTAGTTACTTCTTAATTATTTTAAAATTATTCTCGAGAAATCGATGCTTATCACATAAATAAGATTAAAATTGATGAATAATTTTCTTAAGTATTATAAATCTTTAATTTGAGTAAGGGAATTATGGTTGATACATATACTGTCACATTGGGAATTATTTTAGTTTTAATCGCAACTCCTATGTTTAATTTAGCGCTAGTCTTCCAGAAGATGGGTTTACGACAAGGTCCAGAAATCCGTTTTGATAAAGGATTTGTAGGAGTACTAAAAGCATTTAAAGAAATTGCAAAAAACAAGTGGTGGCTTTTAGGCGCTATTTTGGGTGTTATTGGTTGGTTTCCGTACATAATGTCAATAGGATTAGTTGGATTTATGGTATCAGAGCCAATTAACAGTATGGGTATTATCATTGTAGTTATTGCCGCAAACCGTATCTTAGGTGAAACTGTTACTTGGTATGAGTTTCTCGCAATATCAGTATTAGCAATTTCCCCTATACTAATTGCTTTAGCAGGAATTTCAGAAGTCGCTATTGATTTATACGCGATGGTCATCCCATTAACCATTTTTTTGATAATAACTTTTTCTATAACTATTGGTAGCTTTGTTTTTTCTCAAAAGAAAAGAGGCACGAAATTTGAAGGTTTTTTTGTTATGTTAACCGGTTCTTTTTTTCTGGCAATTGGGGGAGTCTTCACGAACATCCTGGCGCAGGCAATAGTACAAGCAAACATACAACTTACTTGGTATTTTGGGATAGAAATATTTTTTGGAATATTTTGGTTTATCTTCGAAGGTTCTTACACCCACCTTTGGGTTTTTATAGGTTGGTGGGGCTTAGCGATTTGTAATATTGCTAGTTTTGCGTTTTACCAAAGTGCTTTCCAAAAAAGTAGAATGGCCGTCGTATTTCCAATATTGGATTCAGTAGGTTTATCAATACCTATAATTGCTGGAATTCTAGTCTTTAAACAAACATTCAATAATTATTTTCTATTTTTCTTAGCGATCGTTTTAATATTCATTGGAACATCTGTGCTTGGAAGATTTCAAATAGATATTAAGACGATGGATGTCAAGAAATCCTCTACATCTATTAAAAAAGATGAGGCTACTAAAGCTATATAATAAATGTGTTAAATAATTTCTCTATAATTTTTTCTACTTATGAAAATATTTGAGGAAGTGTAAAATCACTAAATTTTGTAAATTAGAAAAAGCAAAAATTGGACTCCAAATCATATTAAAATAATTCTTTCTGGATTACATGTTAAATAAAAAGATGAAATATTAAAAAAAAAAAGGAGAATAAAAAATGACAACCCGTTTGGAAGATGTGAAGATAAATGTGAAGATAAAGCTTGCAGGATTATGGGCAACTGTAATGTTTTTATATATATATGCGGATATTGTGGCATTTTATACACAGGAGCATCTAGAGAGTGTATTAGCGGGAGAAGTAGCAGGTATGCAAATGACTCCAATATTTTTGTTAATGATGATGATATTAATGACGATTCCGAGTCTTATGGTTTTCCTGTCCCTGACATTGAAGGCAAAAGCGAATCGCTGGGCAAACATCATCATAGGTATATTACTTACTTGTCTTGCGCTCTTTATAGCATTTATTGGAGAAATGTTGGCTTTTGGTATATTTGCTACTATTGTAGAAGTTGTGGTTCTTTCACTAATTGTCTGGCACGCATGGAAGTGGCCTACACAGGAAGGATAGCCCTAATAACATACTTTCATTGCTTGAAAGTTAAACCAAACTGAGCTGAATGACATATGACTTTGACTAGAACAAAAACTTTTTTTTCTTTTTAATTTTTATTTCTAAAAAGAATATATTTGTGTTAATAATTCATCATCAGACGACAAGATATTAATTAAAAATTAGTTAGTCTTTTAATTTTCATTTGTTTTATTTTTAACTTCATAAAAAAACAATTTTGTAAGAATATTTAAAGGAGTAACCACAAAAGTGGGACGACTACGATTAAAGCAAGGCATAATGATTTTCTAACCATATGAGCAACATGAACGCGCGGTTTTCTTCCTTTTTTATCTAATAATTTTGGAAATAAATTATGGTCGTGTGGTTCTCGTTGA
>JAUWZT010000069.1 GCA_030615145.1 Promethearchaeota archaeon
AAAACTTCATTATTTTTGTTTTCAGTTTGAATGTTTGTTACGAGCTTTTCACCCAATAAAATGGTTTAAAATCCAAAAATATTCTATTTTAAATTAAGATTTATTTATAACTTCAACACTCTTTTTAATCAATGAATGCAACTTTCTTTTTAAGTTAATTGTAAATAAGGTGAATAATCATGAGAAGAAAGGTGTTGATTTGATAATTGATTTTTAAAGAGCTTCTAAAAAATTTGAAATAATAAAAAACAAAAGAATAGGAGTTAAGGATCGTTTCTAAAAGGATGCCGAGCACTTTCGGCATTTTCAATACCATCATCCACAGTTGGTAAGCCTTCCATTGCTTTTCGAATAGCGTTTCTTGTAGCTTTATAGTTATTAATAAATACGCGTTTTCGAGCGCTCGCGCTAGGATGTACAAATACATTTACAATTATTAAGATATCCTCTGCTGCTGCTTTAGGTAAGATACCATCTTCTACGCATTTCATTACAGCTTTCGCCACTGCTGCTTGAGCAGGGCCATAAGTTAAACTTGCGTGGCGAAGCGAAGTAATTTTAACTGTAGGGATCATAACAGTCGCAGGTTTAACTTGCATGTTTGGTTCGAGAATTACCTGTAATCCTTCACGCCCTTTTGCTGGATGAGTTAAAGCACGAGCGTAAGCGTCACCTACGGGTCCCTTCTTATTTCCTATTAAAAGATCAATATGTGCTAACTCTGCTCTACTGCCAACAAGTGATTCTCCAACTTTTAAGCTGAAATCAGAAATTTTTTCAGGCGTAACACCCACTGCGTAAAAACGACTCGTTAGTTCTTTATCATCTATCTCGAACTTAAGTTCTTTCTTTTCGATATATCCTAACTTTTCAAGTTCAACTCTAAATTCGTCTTGGAGTTCGTAGGAAAGAGCGTCTCCTAAAATGATCGGGCGTCTAGTTGTGCCTACTGGAACGCCCATCAAATTCAAGCACTCTTTGGCGCCTAGAGCTCCAGAATTGATTAGCATTCGAGCTAGCTTTTGCACTTTCTTTTGTAGAGTTTGTGCTTCAATTAACCGATTGTTTTTTACATGATCGTAAATTTCGAGCCATTCCTTAGGAATGACATTAGCAGAACCAAGTATGCAACCCGCAGCGCCACCAGCTAAAGCACCTAATACATTTTCGTCCCACCCTATTAAAACGGAAATTTTATCGCTTACTTTCTCTAATAACGCAGAGAAGTATTTGTAGTCACCGCTAGAATCCTTTATCGCGACAAAATTATCAATATCAACTAGGTCTTCTACAACAGTCCAAGGCAATTCTACCCCTGTACAGACGGGAATATTATACAACACCAAGGGTATATCGGTTTTTTCTGCTATCGTAAAATAATGGTCGTACAACCCTTTTGCCTTAGGTTTGAGATAATAGGGCGTTACAATTATAGCCGCGTCTGCACCGATGTCCGTTGCAGCTCTAGTAGCATCAATTACCAACTTTGTTCCGGTTTCTCCAGTCCCAGCAATTACAGGAACTCTACCATTCGTTTCGTCGACGACTATTTCTATGACTCTCAAGCGTTCTTCAAAAGTCATGTTAACGAACTCTCCAGTCGTTCCTACTGGAACAAGTCCCGTTACTCCTTGATCTATGAGATGGTTTACTAAATTTCTAAGGTTTTCTTCGTTAATTGATTCATCTTCTTTGTTAAAAGGAGTTACCAATGCAGGCATAACTCCTGTTGGTCTAAAATCAAATTTACCCATTTAAATTAACCTCTATTTTTTATTTCCTATGATGTAAATTTTTAGCAGCTATAAATGTTAGTCCCTTTTTGGTTAGAGCTTTAGCTGTAGTATTAATAGCTTCGTATCGGTCGAGAAGGTTTACGCGTAATGCCTCCCATATTCCCGCTTCTTCAATATCTTCCTTAGTCATGAAATATTCAAGGATGTCTGTAGGATGTTCCCGTTTTTCGTCAACATCAACATTTGCTCCCTCATGTTTCGCACTTACATTCTTCACTTTCTTAGCTAATTCCATTAATTCGTCTCGACGATCATAAGGCTGCCTTACAATACTTTTCCATGTTTCAGTTATATGGTGTTCTATGCGTACTACATCTTCAAAACCAAATTCTTTTCTTATATAGGCAGTTACTTCAATAGTTTCATTATTAACTGAATTGGCAAGGTTAAAGCCAATCAAGGGACTAGTTCCATCCTCCCGTGCAAATAATTTAGCGGTCAATAAAGTCCAAAGACAAGAATACGGGTTATCGTTCCCCATGAATACGCTAATTTTAAATTCGTTGTTAATACCAAGTTTATGGATGATATAGCCTAATAAAACAGTGCCCGGATTCACATTAAGAACCTGTTTAATACCGTAGTTAGTATAATAATAAAGATATTCATCAATCCATTTTAACGCAAAATTGTTTGGTTGTCCAACACCTCCAAAATATCCAGTAATAGTTTCAGGACCACCAAGATGTACATTTACAGGCATACCATCTGGACCAGGGGCAGTTCCCTTTGTGTCAAGAGTTTCAACCCATGTCGAACCAATAATTTGCATTGCTGCTGCCATAGCTAGTAAATCCCCGTCTTCTTCCTGTTCTTTCATGTATCTTACGCGAATAATTCTACCAGGTACTATCTTTTGATTTTCAACGGCGTCTCTTACCATATCCATCAAGAAAGGAAAGTATTGACACGCAGAAAGTTCTAATGTTATAGCAAAGTCTTCGTCGAAAGTCATTTCAGACGCTTCATCGCCTAAAATCTTTTTTCTATAATCTGCTATGCTAATAAAAGAATTATTGTCGCGTTGAGAAATTAACCACTCAATATCCTTAACATATTCTGGCTTCTTCTTTTTTAACCTTTCGAGTAAGTTTTCTACTTTACTGGCTTCTTCTGCCTTTCTATTAATCTCTTCTATTCCGCCATATTTATCTACTATATCTAAAAGATCGTTTATCAATGGATTTTTTTCGTCCAATAAGAAATCGTTTATTACTTTTAATGCATCGTTTGGAATTTTCAATTTTTTTCTTAAATCGTTCATTTTATCATTTACCTTATTTTTTTGTTAATATTTTATATATGAATTTTGAATTCTACCCAAAGAATTCCCATACTTCCAACTTTCATTGGAAGAGACCATAAATTTAATCAAGTTTCATTATATTATAAATTTATTTGTACAATTACAAAAAGTTTTAACAATATCCAAAATTGATAAATAAAAGAATTTGATTTCATGAGAATAACGAAAATGTATAAACATAAAGTTTCGATTTTAGGGACTGGATTTATCGGTTTATGTAGTGCTGCGTGTTTTGCCGAGAAAGATATAATGATCTTAGCATCTACTCATAATGAAAAGAAAGCTAAAATGATTAACGAAGGAAAAGCACCTTTTTACGAAGCAGATTTACAAGAAATAATGGACGGTATTAAAGTGAACAAACCGGAGCTATTACAGTGCTTGCTGGATCCCGTAAAAGCGGTGCTCGAAACGGATATTTCTATGATTACTCAAGGTACTCCCATGCGAGAAGATAAAAGCATAGACTTAGGATATATTGAGAGTACAGCTAGGGAAATAGGAGAAGCTCTAAAGCAAAAGGATAAATATCATTTAGTTGTTGTAAGGTCTACGGTAGTTCCCGGTACTACGAGGAATCTGGTGGGCAAAATAATTACTGAGGTATCTGGAAAGGTTCCAGGAAAAGATTTTGGCTTATGCATGCAACCCGAATTTTTAGCGGAGGGTCGTTCGATTGAAGATACTCTTCGTCCAGATAGGATCGTAATAGGTGAGATTGACGAGAAGAGTGGCGCCATGCTTCAAGAGTTTTACGAATATTTCTATGGTGACCACTTACAAAATTGCCCTGTGTTAAGGATGAATCTAGAAAGCGCTGAATTAGTTAAATATGGTAATAATTGCCTTTTATCTACTAAAATCAGCTATGCTAATGAATTCGCGAATTTTGCTGAGTTAGTACCAAACGTAGATGTAGGCCAAGTTATGAAAGGAGTAGGGCTCGATTACAGATTAAATTCTCGATTTTTAAATGCTGGAGTTGGTTTTGGAGGTTCTTGTTTTCATAAAGATGTGAACGCAATAAAAGCATGGTCTAAATCAAAAGGATATACTTCAAGATTATTGGAAGCAGTTTTAGGCATTAATGACGATCAAGCAATCCACATCGTCGATATGGCTGAACAATTGGCAGGAAAATTAGCTGGTAAAAAAGTAGCCTTATTAGGTCTTGCTTTCAAGCCAGGTACGGACGACATGCGGGAAGCTGCTAGTATTAGGGTAGTTAATGAATTAAGAAAAAGAGGTATAACTGATATCATCGGATATGATCCTAAAGCAAATAAAACTGCTGAAATGGAAATGGGAGATAAAATTAAATATGCCGAATCAATTGAAGAAACTTTAAAAGATTCTGAGTGTGCAATATTAATTACGGAGTGGGACGAGTTTAAAAAACTTACGCCAGACGATTTCAAGAAGCAAACGAAAACTCCGAACCTTGTAGATGGAAGAAGAATTTTCGATTACGACGAATTTAATCGCGCTTTGCCATTTAGAGCAATAGGTCGGACCGATTTAGAATAATGTTTTAAGGTTTTCTTTCATTATTGTTATTTTCTCATTTTATCTTTTTATCTATTATATATAGAAACAATAATTTTATATGTAAACTAGAATATCATTAAGAAGATAAAAAGGAAAATATTAGAAAACCAAAAAAAATGAAATTATTTAAAGATTACGCAGACGAAATAAATGGAAGTATGATCATCTTGAAAAAAAATTGTGAATTGTGTGGAAAACCTTTAAAACTGTATCAGAATAATTATGATAGACCTTACAAATTTGTCTTCATAAATATCACTCAAGAACCAGCAAAATACTATTTTTGTTCTAAAAAATGTAAAATCGAATGGATATTTACCCCAAGCAAACATCAAATAATTGACCTAAAAACTATTTAAATCCTAAAATTTTACGGATTTTATCTAATCGGGTATCCCTCGACAGTCTATTAATAATTGGGTTATGATTTCCATATAACCCTTTAAAGTCTCTTAAACACCCTATGTTGAAGAATATATAATTTTCCTTATAAAAATCGTCATTAATATTATTTCTTAATAGAGTCTAAAACATATTTTAGAAGAATAGGGATGTCATCATTTGGTTTTCCACTCATCGGGCTATCTACAACTGATTGCATTCCTCGAACATGAAAATGGTGAGGTCGTGTTTTTACATCCCATATATCATCATAATTATCAAATCGCATTTGATCATCAGGATTAGGAGAAAATATAACAAAATACGAGTATTCTCCGTAATCATTATAACGAATGTATAGAAAAATTTCAATATGAAAGACTATTTTTAAAACTGGACGGTTTTTATCAAGTAGAATCTCCCGTATAAGAGAAAATTACTCCTTTATTATAATATTTCGAGCTAATTCAAGATTCTTGCGAGAATCCATGTAAATGCATCTCTAAAAGGTTTATAGATTATTTAAAATCTCTTGTAATTTAGTATAATTTAACAACAATTGACGCAATTCCACTGCATCATCTTCTGCATTTTCATAAATTCCCGTGCGTGCTTTTTCTAAAAAATCCTTAGAGGACGATTCATTCCAACGAGCTAAAATCTCATCAATAAATTGTTTTAGAATTCTTAATTTTGAAGTAATTAAATCCTCTGCCAGAGATTTATCTAATTTAACTTGAGTCATATTGATTGATTAATTAATTATAAGAAACAAACCTAAATTAATTTTTGTCTAAAACATATATGCTCTATTTCCTATTTTTTATTTCGAGAATTTTGCGGATTTTATCTAATCGTGTATCCCTCGACAGTCTGTTAATAATAGGGTTAGCAAAAATTATTAAAACATCTTTAAAGATTACTTTGTGGAAAACACATATAAATTTAAATAGAAAAGTGATAAAATCTAATATAACACTTTAAATAAATCAATTAGAGAATTTTGTAATATGAAAAAGAAGACTGTTTCAGATATTATTGTATTTGTAAGTTATAACAATAAAGATGCAAAAATGTTTAAGATTAGTGAAATTTCTAAGAAACTTAGGAATTTTACAGGAATTGGCGATGTTTTATATTATGAGCAAGAATCATATGACAATTTTGTAAAATTCATGAACGATAACATTGGAAAGTGTGATGTGTTACTCTTGTTCTGCTCCCCTAATTCACTAAATTCTTCTTTTGTTGAGAAAGAATGGACTGCTGCCGATGCTTTAGGGAAACCTATTATACCTATGTTTTTCAAACCAGAATACATTCCGCCCCTGCTAAGCTCAAGAGTGGGTGTCGAGTTAGATCCTAATAATTTTAAAAGAAATATCCAAGAAATATACAATATAATATTAAAAAAGTGTTCCTCTAAAATCGAATCAATGCCTAAAAAGGCTACAAAAAAACCTATTGAAACAGAACTCCCTACTTCATCACAAAAAACTGGAATGAAAATGTGCATAAAATGTAATACTTTCTTAGCTTTACAAGGAAGTGATTATTGTGTTAATTGTAAACCCTCTGGGACCAATATTGGTCAATCCCAAATAAGTGAGGGCGCTCAACAACAAACTCAAAATATAGCTGCAATGGGAATTACCGTAAGTCAACAACAATCTCAAGTATCTGGTGGATCTCAACAGCAATCTTATTCATCTGATGTGGACAAACCAGAAAAACCCGAAATTATGGATAAATTATCCACAATTGAGAAAGATGTGAAAGACATTAAAAAACAGACGACACTAATTATCGAAAATCAGCTAAACCATTATGAAGATTTGACTAACAAACTGGAGAATCTGAATAAAGAAAGAGATAAATTAAATTATCAAGTCATCGAATTACAGTCAAAAGGTGATCTCACTAAAATTGATGAGGTACAACAAGAGATTGAACAACTGGGATTTGAAATAAAAGACTTAATCATGAATGTGCAAGACACTGTTGACATAATTGCAGAAAATGCCATCAAAATTCTTGAAAAACAGGATTTGACTGAAGAATTTCTTAAGAAATACCTCGCGTCAGATTGGGATAAAATCAGAATAACTTGGAAAGAATATAAGGAAGGTAATATCAATAAAAAAGAACTTATAAAAAAAATTATTAAAACAGCGGGAATCTTGGGAATAAAAAAATTAATCAAAAAAGTCATATAAACTTATAAGAAGCCAAGAGTTAAGTTCAAAAAAAAGTGAAATATTAAATAATTTGAGTTATTGTCCCTTTCCACACTCATCGCAGAATTTTGCAGCGGGTTTTATTAATGCTCCGCAGTGTATACAGTGTTTCATACCAGTGGGTGTTTGGGGAACTGGAATCTGTGGTGCTTGGTGTATTATAACCTGTTGAGTTTGTTGTTGCTGTGGTTGAGCTGGCAAAGGTTTACTCTTCTTTGCTACCTCCATCTTCATGGTATGTTTCCTATGGCATTTATTACATATGTTCAATTTTGGTTCTAGGCAATTTGGGCAAACTTTCCTATGGCATTTGTCGCACCTAACGAGTTCTTCCTTGGTGAACAGATTTTTACATCTTGAACACTGTTTTACTTTTATATATTTAATTAGTATGAAATTCGACACCCAAAGAATTATAATAGGGATAAATAAAGTGAAAAAAATTGGACTAAAGGTTTGTTCAAGAATTTCAAACTCTTCCATACCCATACTCTTTGTCACAAAATCTATTACGTTATAAATCATCAATGGTATACTAATTGTTGTCAATACTGCTCCTATCATACCAGATACTACGGCGACCTTAATTTTATATTTATGTGTTGCTACTAGAGAAATTATTACAAAAACAAATGCGAATATAGGAGATATTACCACCCACCCCATGTTCCACCCAGTTGCAGCCCAGTATGGCCATTCGGTCTCTATAATATCAAGGTACATTACCGGTGTAAACGTCCAAAGTATAATTATTAGGAGTGAAATAAGATTTATGATTTTATAAATTTTAAAAAATTTTACGTTTATGTTTATATTAAACACCTCGATTTCTACAAAAAATTACCATTTTTGTATATATTAATATATAAAATTAGTTTATAATTATATTTCTACAAAAGTGTATGATTATTATTTTAGTACATTTCCACAATGGATACAATGTTTCGTGCCAGTTGGAGTATCGGTGGGGAGGAGATTGGGAAAATGGAGCCTGGAGGCTTTGTTGTATTACTACTTGTTGAGTTTGAGTCTGTTGTTGCTTAGATTTTTCTATCACTTCCAATTTCAAGAGATAATCAGTTTTGCATGCGGTACATACATTTTATTCTTTATCTAAACAATTAAGGCATATTTTTCTTTCATATTGATGGCATTCAACCAATTTATCCGTATTAAATATGTTTCCACACTTTTCAAATTTTATAATCTTAATATATCAAGATATATTGATCACATCTCTGTATAAAAATCTTTATTTTTTTATATCTCATAATTCCCTTCCTACACATGATTTACAAAAGTGGAACAGTTGCGTGTACCGGGATAGGACTTTTAATGGCTTTAGTTTTTGATAAAAGAGGTATGAAAATTGTTCTGGCAGAAATAGATGAAAGAAGATTAAAAAGAGCATCAAGAAAACTTAATAAGATAGGTGCTGAAGTATCAGACTTAAAAATCGACGTGATTGACCCTATACAACTTTTTTTGAATTCTATAAATCACCAAAGAAAAGACAATTTGGCATTATCACTAAAAAAGAACTTATAAAAAAAATTCTTAAAACAGCGGGAATCTGGGGAACAAAAAAATTAATCAGAAAAGTCATATAAACTTATAAGAAGCCATGAGTTAAGTTCAAAAAAAAGTGATATATTAAATAATTTGAGTTATTGTTCCTTTCCACACTTATCGCAGAATATTGCAGCGAGTTTTATCATATTTCCGCAGTGTATACAGTGTTTCATATTTGTTGAGGTTTCAGGAACTGGAGTTTGGGGAACTGGAGTCTGTGGTGCTTGTTGTATTACAACCTGTTGAGATTGTTGTTGCTTTGATTGCTCTGCCACTTTCAATCTCATGACATAATTAGTTTTGCATGTGGTACATACATTATATTCTTTATCTAAACAATTTTGGCATATTTTTCTTCCACATTGATGGCATTCAACCAATTGATCCGTAGTAAATATGTTTCCACACCTTTCACATTTTGTAAAATTAATATATCTGGCAAAATAGCCGATTAATACCCATATCGCAATATAAGGAATAAACATCAAATAAAAGCTATGATACAAGAGAGACCAAGCCAGAATCTCAATGGTTCTTATTATTGATCCAATCACACTTAATAGTACTGCGCGCTTAATTTGAATTCTACTAATATATAATAATGAAACAAGATAGAATATAAGACCTAATAAATTAACTAGCAGCATTGCCATGGGAAAATTAGAGGGGTCTCCCTCTTCCCTTGGACCCTGGAATAGTACTATAAACACTACAATAGTTGATAACAATATAAATATAATGTAAATTACGGTAATTATTAGAATTGTGTTTTTTTTGATTTTTCACACCTAATTTTGTATTAAGATATAATGATCACATCTCTGTATAAAAATCTTTATTTTTTTGTCATCTCATAATTCCCTTCCTACACATGATTTACAAAAGTGGAACAGGTGCGGGTTTATTTAGATTTAAGAATTTTGCGGATTTTATCTAATCGTGCATCCCTCGACAGCTTGTTTATAATTGGGTTATGGTCTTCATATAAACCTTTATGATATACTTGTCTGCTAGCTTGATGAAAAACTCCTAAAGTAAACCTATGTGAATTCCTCGCGACAGTTAAAGCTTCTTCTTTTGTCTTTGGTTCTTTATCAAGAAATTCAATCTCACTACGATATTCTTCCCATTTATGATAAGGCATAGCAGGCTGTAAAATTTCGATGAATGAAAAACCTTCATGCTCTATACATCTGATTAGAGTTTCAGTCAAGTGGTTAATTTCTCCAGCATAACATCTCGCAACAAATGTTGCACCTACTTCAATGAGTAAGGAAATTGGATTAAAGGGGATTTCAAAACTTCCCTTTGGAGTTGTTGGACCTTTCCAACCCTCTTGAGTTAAAGGAGAAAACTGACCTGTCGTTAATGCATAAACGCTATTATTATGTAATATCATTGTGATATCCATGTTACGTTTTGCAGCAAAGAGAGTATGGGCTAAACCTTCTCCTAATCCACTTCCATCACCAGAAAAAGTTAATACTTTTAGATTAGGATTAGAAAGCTTGAACCCAGAGGCAGTGGCTATTTCTCTCCCATGCAATGAATAAAGACCGCTCAGGTTTAAATAATCAAAGATTTTTGCGTGGCATCCTATGCCCGCCGTCATTACAATATCCTCCCTTTTAATTCCTTTTTCTTCGAGTTTTGGAATGGCGTTTCTTAAAGCTGTAAAGATTCCAAAATTTCCACACCCTTTGCACCAAGTAATTTCGGTGTAAGTTTTAAGATCATTCATCTTAATACAGCACCTCCTTAATCTTTTTTGATAATTCAATTGGATCAAATGGGCGTCCATCATACTTTTTAATCGTACTTCTTATTTTTAACCCTGCTTTTTCTTTTAAAAGAGCTGTAAACTGTCCTGTAGAGCTTTGTTCAATTACTACATTGTCTTGATTTTTAAATTCCTCTAATTCCCATGTTGGTAATGGGTTCAAATATATTGGTTGAACGATTGTAGGGTTTAATCCCCCATACCTAAGAGCTTCTAAAACGCTCATGTAAGTCGAACCATACGCAAAAAGATTAGTGGTCATCTCTCCTCGAATAATATTAACAGTATATTGACTCTTTAAATATTCTACAAGTGCTTTAAGTTTTTTATTTCTCTTGTCATGCATTTTTGCTATCATCTCGGCATTCTCAGTCGTTACGCCAAATTCATCGTGTTCGTAGCTATTCCACTTAATTACTTCTTTCGACGGTGGAAATAGCATTGGAGAAATTCCATCTTCAGCATCATGATATCTTTTATAATTTTCCCCTTGATGCATTTTAGGTTTTGCCCATTTTGCCTTATCTACATCAATATCAATTGTCATGTTACATTCTGATAAGTGTTTCTCCGTGAGTAGAATTCCTGGTGTTTGAAACTTCCAGACAAGATCAAGCATTTCCGCAGTTAAATAATAAGCTTCTTCTATCGTTCCAGGAGATGCTACTATACGCAAAAAGTCACCGTGACCAGCAGAAAGAGCAAAACTTAGATCAGCTTGTTCGGTATAAGTAGGTACCCCTGTAGCGGGTCCAGGACGCATAGATAATACGCATAAAATAGGTGTTTCTGTTATACCTGCTAAGGAAATGCCTTCGGTCATAAGTGCGAAACCTCCACCGCTGGTTCCAACCATTGATCTTGCCCCAGTAAACGCGGAACCAATAGCCATGTTAATTACAGCAAGTTCGCTTTCAGCATGAACGACTGCTAACCCAAAGTTTTCTGCTTGCTTTGCTAAAAAGTGCAATATTGAAGATGCTGGGGTCATAGGATATCCAAAATACGTATCTAAACCGCCAGCTATAGCTCCCAGACTTATTGCTTCGTTACCTGTAATAATTGGTCTTTCTTTTTCTCCTTTACTTATTAAAAATTTACCTTGACACCCACCTTTTACCATATCGTAGATGGTATTTGCAAATTTAATATTATCTTCGATACCTCTTGGATATTGATTTTTAATACTTTGATTCATTTGCTCTTTTTTGAATCCTATTGCTGATGCTAAAATTGCTACAGCCCCTACACCATACATCAGACTTTTCATGGGATATTTTTCAGCTTCTGAACTGAATGGAATTCCAACACCATTAACATCTTCTTGTTCGTCTGAGTTATAGATAATAATTCCACCGTCAGCAACATCGTTAATGTGAGTTTCACAACTTCGCTTATCAAAGTTAACAAGAAGATCCGCTTTCATGTAATGGCTAGTAATCCATCTAGTGGAAGTGCTAACTATAGAAAAATTGTGTCCTCCTCTAATTAGGCTCATATAATCGTCCATTTGAAATAAACGCTGTCCCATACTAGAAAAGATATGAGCTGCCACTGATCCAGCTTTTTTTACGCCTTCTCCCGCTTTTCCTCCCACAAGAAAAGTGAAAACATCATTTGCCATATAGAACTACCTCTAATCTAATATTAGTTTCTTAAATCTATTTTTAAACTTGATAGTGAGAATTGTTTAAAAAAATATTTAAAAATATGCCTTATAAGTTCTAAGATATATTTATTCAAGTTTTAAAAAATAATTTGAAAAACATTTAAATAACATTATTTCTCAGAGGAAGTTTGTAGTGTGTTATATAAATATTTAATTTTCTTTTTGATCAATATGTATTCTCGATTATCCTTACTTGCTTGGTGGATTATGTTAGGAATAATTGGATTTCATTTATTATATAAAAAGATCACTCACAAACTTGATAATTTTATAGGTAAACCGCCTAGGATTCCACGGTGGGCTATTCCACTAATAATTACGTCAATTATAGGGTTTGTTTATATTTGTTTTTTAACAATAACCTATATTATCAATCCAAATTGGGCTTTTTCTTTTCTCTTGCCAATTCAAATATTAAAGACAGAAATTATAGAGATAATTGGAAGTGTTCTTACAGTAATAGGTACGTTAATATTTATGGCTGCTTATTTCAATCTTGGCGTTTCCACTCGTTTGCTTTTAACTGAATCAAGTGACTCAGCTCAACTTAGAGTTAATGGTTTATATTCAATTTCTCGAAACCCACTCTATCTTGGGCTTCATATTTCAATAATAGAATTTTGTTTTATTATCCCAACATGGTCAATGATTATCTTTACTATTATATTTCTTGTTAATCAAGATTTCCGCATAAAAACAGAAGAAAAAGAATTAGAATTACAATTCGGAGCAGCTTATCTCGAATATAAACAAAAAGTTCGTCGGTACATCGGGCGAAGAGGTGTTAAAAAATAACAATAAGCAAGCAACCTCAAAAAACAGGAGCAAGATCACGTTTTATCATAGTTATGATGCCAAATGTCTTATTCTTTATAGATTTCATTTTAGTTATAATTTTAACCAATTTATTTGGAATACCTTGGTTTCTATTTCCTGGATATGATATAACTTTTTTATGGAGATTTCTTGAATTATTATGTGGATATTTCTTGACAGTTTTGGCTGTTATGTTTATATCATGGGGAGTCGCATCAATAAGTTTATCTCGCGCAGAGGGAAAAGAAATTGGTAATTCTCCAGAAACATCTACATTAATTACTGCTGGGTTATACGCCTATTGTCGTCATCCTATAACACTTGGATTCATATTTGCAACACCAGGCTTTGCTTTAATCTTTGATTTAGTTCCTTTATTGCTTTTAACAATAATTTTTACACCAATGGTGATTGCACTTTTACCTTATGAAGAAAGAGAATTGGCTCATCGGTTTGGAAAAATATATTCAAATTATCGTCATTCAGTTCCCTTTCTTATTCCAAGATGTAGAAAGAAGAAAATTAGTTAAAAAAAATAAGCATTCATTTTAACCAAACTATTTCAAATACCTCATTTATTTTAGATCAAACTCCGCTTAATTGAAAATCATCCCATATTTCTTTAATTACCTCAAAATACTTATCCAAACTAAAGAGAGTTAATTTCAAATTATAGGAAATAGAAGCAATGATTATATCTGAAAAAAGAATTGTTTCTTTCCCTCGTTATACTACCAGTTGGAGTATATGGAATAAAAGTATGGGTTAATGATACTCATAATAATATACAAAATGCTAGTTTCAACG
>JAUWZT010000100.1 GCA_030615145.1 Promethearchaeota archaeon
GTGTTGTTAATATGTTTTTTTCTCATGGAAATTTACAGATCCGTCAGCATTTAAACGAAACAAAGGTATTTCTAAGCCACATTTCCATGAACGAAGACAACTTTCAAGCTCGTTAACTCTTGGAAGAAATTGGGAGTTGGAAAATATATCGAGAAGGATTAAAACCACCATATCAGCATAAATAAATTAGAGTTTGAGTGCATGCGCGCGCGATTAAACTAAACCCCCCGTTTTAGAAAATAATTGGCAAAATTCCTTTAAAAAATCTTCATTGAATTGACTTTGGCTTTGAATTTGATCGGAATATCCGTTTGTTATATACTGCTGCATTGTGGCTTTTAATTTTTCAAATCCTCTTTGAATAAATGGTGAGTAAGACTTACTTAATATCTTAGTTTTTAAAGCCATAATGTTCTTAGAAGACAGTCATATTTAAAATCAAAATCTTAAAATAATTTCAAAGACTCCATCAGGGGATGCTATATCCATCATCATTTTTAGAATTCGATGGTGAGGGTATTATTTTATGAGTTAAACTAAAAAAATGGGCATTTATACATATCTAAAAAGACTGATTTGCTACTTAGAGATTTCGAGGATCTTTTTCCATTATTTTTTTCTCTTTTTTTTTACCATTTTTACAATATCTTCTCTTAATATAGAAAAGTGGATGGTTGATCTCACACAAAGTGGGTGTGAAATTTTATTTTAACATCATTATTATTCTACCGAATTGAAGATTTAAATTACATTATTTTGGATTGTGTTTTGGTTTAATCGCGCGCGCATGCACTCAAACTCTAATTTATTTATGAAAGTTTTCTTCGGACAATTCTACACTAAGAAAATAGTAAAAAAAATTTTTTTTTGAATACAAAAAAGATAATTTATTATCTCGGAGGTCTTGTAGGAGGGGTGCGCCGACCTGGCGGTGGTCCATGATGGATATCATCTTCAACAGTCCAATGTTTAATCGACGAAACTTTTCCAGGTAGTCCATTTACATAATGGAACCTATATAATCCAGGAGGATTAACTTTATTAATCCCTTGTCTTCCGATCCTTGGTACTTCCACACAATCTAGATCTCGTCGAGCCGGAAAAATAACTATCCCGTAATCATCATTTTTCTTGCAACTGGGACTATCATAAATTCCAAGTTCCCAATAAGGTTGGCCATAGAATTTTAAACTTTTCATCGCGTCATTGTGTCTTAATTTTATCTTTTTTCCATGATCAGCTGGATAAAGATATCTTGTATGCCGAGTTCCTTTGAAATCTTTTTTTTCCCACCAAACCAATTTTGCTGGTGGATCATAACACTGGGTTGGAACTGGATTATTGTTTTGAAAGTCATACGCTTCCTTTTCTAAAGGATTTGTGGCATAATCTCCATCAGCTTGTAAAAATCCTTTCCCATACTCGCATGCAAATTGATCTTGGCTTCCTAGCCGTTCCATTTGCTCGATATGGAACAACTCATGCATCAATAAATGAATCATATCTTCTCTTTTTTGGACATCTCTATCTTTGAAGAAGATTTTATAACCAAATGTAATGGCACCATAATTATTTTCTCGAGTGAACCAATTCCCTGGTAAGGAACACCTAACCTTATATCTTACTCTGGACAGATCTACATGTGGGTAGAACCCTCTTAGGCAATTGATTGTTCGATCGGTTAGACGTTTATATTTTTTAAGTATATTTCGGGCTTTTGTGAGGTCTTTCGCTCTGTTATAGACAAATTTTCCCCCTTCACACCCTCCCATATCTTCAATTAATTCAAATACTCCCATTTTTTAATTTCTCCGTAAAAATTTGTCATTAAAAAAAAAAAACAAATCATAATTTATCACTCAATTAGACCTTATGTTTAAGTTTATATAAATCTTTACAGATGTGTTGTTAATATGTTTTTTTCTCATGGAATTTTACAGATCCGTCAGCATTTAAATGAAACAAAGGTATTTCTAAGCCTCACAAATGAAGTATCTAGAGCCTGTGTTGAAATGGAGTTATATGAAAAAGGATTTAGAGAATTAAAGTGGGAAAATAAATTAATGTAGTATTTGATTTTCTCTTTATTTCAGGCATACAATGAAAGCATTTTATTCTCTCATTGAAAAGAATATACACATTTGAAAAATTAGCATAAGATTTAGAAACCATACTATTTATCTTATCTTACATAATTTAAACCCCGAAATTAAAAAAAGTGGACTTATCCCTATATTAATTCCTTTCAAAATCACTAAATGAATAATGCTTCAGAATAATTCTTGGATTTTCCAGATTATCAAAAATATCTGTTTTAGCTAACTTAACCATATAATTAAAATGCTCTTTACCATGATTTACTAAAAAACGTAAACCTAATTTCTTTAATTTCTCTATTCCGAGATTTATTTTTTCCATATCCATTAAAATATTTTCATCATTTTCCTGCATTTTTTCCATTTGTGCCATTTTAGTTTTCCTGCAAAAAAACATATTTTGCATTACATTAGAAATAGTTATCCCTTATATATTTATCCTAATTCTAAATTCGGTTAATATTGATAACAGAAATAATACGTGAATCGTATAATTTGAATTGTTTTGTTTTTTGAATACTTGTAAAAACGTATTTTTGAGTTGTTCTAATAATTAAGTAATAAAAATTTTTGTTTAAATAGATACATCCATAACAATAGTAAAAACATAACTATTTGGAGTTGAAGCAAAATATCAGAAAATAAAATAAAAAATGAAGAAGAAGAAGGTCCAAAATATGAAACTATCGATGAACTTATCGCATTATTACTTGAAGTAAAAGTGGATTTAACAATTTTATGTAAATCTATTAATTCGGAAGATATTAAAGAACAACTTAAATGGGCAATCAACGGAATTGATATAGTTGGCTGTGGACTCTCTCAAAATATTAGCAAAAAATTAAAAGAAAAATAGAAAGAAAAAATAAATTTGAAATATTGATTGAATTACATCATTCCCGGCGGCATACCACCCATACCGCCCATGCCTGGCATTCCGCCCATCCCCGGGGGCATACCACCCGGGGGCATACCTGGTGGTCCGCCAGCGGCTTTAGTTCCTGCAATTACATCGTCGATGCGAAGTATCATAGAGGCAGCTTCGGTAGAACTTTTTATTGCTTGTATTTTTACTATGGTAGGCTCTACAACGCCTATAGCCATCATATCATCGACTATCTCGCCGGTTTCTAAATCGTGAGCTGAAAATTTTTTACCCGCTTGGTGCGCTGCTCTCAATTTCATTAACACGTCAATTTGGTCTAATCCCGCGTTTTCTGCTAGCGTTTTCGGGACAATATCTAATGAATCGGCAAAAACTTCGACTGCTAATTGTTCGCGTCCTCCTAAGGTTTGAGCGTATTTTCTTAATTGGATCGCAGCTTCAACTTCCGGAGCTCCACCGCCACCAACAATCTTTTGATCTTCGACAACATCTCTTGTTACACACAAAGCGTCGTGAATAGCCCTATCAACTTCGTCAATAATAAGTTCAGTTCCACCCCGTATTAAAATTACAACGGATTTAGGATCTTTACATTCTTCAATGAAAATCCAACTATCGTTCATAATTTTGCGTTCTTCAACTAAGCCAGCGAATCCCAATTTGTCTTGAGTTATATCGTTGAGGTTAGTATAAATCATTCCACCAGTAGCTTTAGAGAGTTTTTCTAAATCAGACTTTTTAACGCGTCTTATGGCCATAATACCTGCTTTCGAGATGAAGTGTTGAGCCATATCATCGATTCCCTTCTGGCAAATTACTACATTTGCTCCTGAATTCACGATTTTCTCAACCATGGTTCTAAGCATGCGCTCTTCTTCGTCAAGGAATTGTTGAATTTGTTCTGGTCTCGTTATTTGGAGCTTAGCGTCAAATTCTGTTTTTTCAATTTCTATAGCGCTCTGTAACAAAAGTATCTTTGCATCTTTAGCAATTTTTGGCATCCCTGGGCTAACAACTTCTTTGTCCAAAATAATACCTTTAATAAGGGAAGTATCGTCAATTGACTCTCCCTCCTTTTTTTGGATTTGAACTTTGTCGATATCAGCTACCCAATCACCATTTTCGCTTTTTTCTGCTACTGCAATAATTGCCTCGATACAAATTTCGGCTAGCATTTCTTTTGATTCAGAAACGAGTTTTGATGACATGCAAGTCATTGCAGCGTTCTTTAATCCTTCTTTATCATCAATTCCGCTTTTTACTGACATTTCTTCTAAGATTTCAATCGCTTTCTCAGCAGCTTTTCGGAATCCCTCAGTAATAACTGTTGGGTGAATCTTTTGTTCTAAAAGTTTTTCTGCGCGCTTTAATAGTTCACCAGCAAGGATCACGGAAGTAGTTGTACCATCACCTACTTCGGAATCCTGAGTTTTAGCAACTTCGACCATCATTTTAGCTGCAGGATGTTGTACGTCAATTTCTTTTAGAATTGTTGCTCCGTCGTTCGTGATGACTACGTCACCAAACTGATCAACAAGCATTTTGTCCATTCCGCGTGGTCCTAACGAGGTTCGCACCGCTTCAGCTATAATTTTTGCTGCTGCGATGTTGTTATGCATTGCGTCTTTTCCACGAGTTCTCTCCGTACCTTCCCGCATTATAAAAATAGGTTGTCCGCTTAATCCCATATTTAATTCACACTATATTGATTTTTTTTTATTAATAATTTTATTTATTTATATATAATGATCTCTAAGTCATAAAATTAAAAAAGTTTACGAAAATATGATAAAATAATATTTTTTCTAGTTTAAGACAAAAAACAATAATAATTTCATTAGCAAAACTAGATTTAAAATTTTAAAGTTGTTAGAAAATTATTTAGTCAACTCTCTTTTCTTTGGACGTAAATCTTTAGATCTGCATCTACGACACTTTTTTGCTTTAACAGGATTCAAAGCCCCGCATTTACGGCACACGGTTTTCATTAATAAATGATATCTGGCAATTTTTCTTTTATATGGGTCATCAATGGGCAAATTTTAATCTCCTCGACTTATTACTCGTTTTAGTTAATTTACTAATTACTTTAATACATTACAATTCAAAACTTTTTCTTTTATTGATTAATCATGTATCGATAAAAGAACAATTTGGAAAACATTCTAAAGCTAAAAAATTTTTAGTTTTTCCTTTCGAGTTATTTTTCAAATGAAAAAATTAAAATTTTATAATTAATAATTCAAGATATTATAAAATATTATAAATTTCAAAGCTAGATGAATTAAGTTGCCAAAAGAGATATTTGACGAAGCGAGATTTTTAGAGTTATCAGAGCGAGCTTTTCACTGTCGGGTTAAAAGGTCAAAAGATGTTGTGAAGTTAAAGCTTAGGACAAAGCGACACCTTTTCACTTATAAAACTGATCCAGCTACTGCTGATAGACTTGTAAGAAGCATTGGTTGTGATATCATCGAGCTATAAATAGATGATATATTAATTTTTATGGTTCAAAGTTAATGAAAAATCTTCCAGCGTGTAAAACATGTGTAAATTCCGGATTTTATTGCACTAGTTGTCAAGATAAACTAGATGCGGGAGCACTTACTCAGTTTGAGTTAGATTTAGCGAAGGATTTACTTAAATTGGAAGAAAGCGAAAATTTTGGGTTTTTAAACGATATTTCTTTCTATAAAGCTATTGATTTTGAGGATGTTGTAATCTTAGTGGTTGGTAGGAGAGATAAGATCAAATTCAAACAAAATTTGATTGATTGGATAAAGGAAACTTACGAAATAGACGAAATAATCTTAATTGAGCAAACTAAAAACCCAAGGCCCGCTTTAGAAAGTTTAATTTCTCCTAATAAATTATTTTCATTAAACGAGATTTTTTTAGCTACTGGGGATATTGAATTTAAAGGCGTTCTTAATAAAAACGATCAAGATGTAATATTATTTACCCAAGAAGAGCTTGAAGAGTTAGTTTTAGAACTTACTGGTAATGTAATTCGCATTGAATTTATATAGTTCTAACGAATTTATTTTTTAATTTCTTAATACTAAATAGGTTTAAATTATTATGGATGAATATAAACAAGTTATCTTAATTAGGACAGATTTAAAAATGGGTACTGGTAAAAAGTGCGCTCAATCGTGTCATGCTTCAATATCGGCTGCCGATTTAGTTAGAACGCAAAATAAAGCAGTTTGGAAAAATTGGAAGAATACAGGCCAAAAGAAGGTAGTTCTACGAGTGAGCGGCATGGAGGATTTGGGAGATATAGTTATTCAATTAGAAAAAAATAACATAATGTACTTTTTAGTGAAGGATGCTGGATTAACGCAACTGACTCCTGGAACCACAACAGCTCTTGGTATCGGACCTACACTATCAAAATCTATAGATAAAATAACTGGAGATTTAAAATTATTGTAATTTAACACTTTCAGGCTAAATAAATTGGAAAGAAATAACAATAGTACTCATATTTTTCAAAATAAAAACGAGAGAGAACTTGAAAAAGGCGTAGGAATTGAAATTTATTCCACACCAAGTTTTAGCGGTATTAGTGCTATTTATAAAAAAAAGTATAAAGACTTTATTGTTAAAGAGATAACCCGTACAGGGCAAACTCTCGAGATCAGCGGATATGATACTACTATTAGTTTTTCTGAAGATTCAAAAGATAAGTATACGACATTTAATTTAGTGAAAATCAACAAAGATACATTTGGAGCAATAAGGATGATTAGTAGAACATTAAAAATACATCCTAATTTAATAGAAGTTTCGGGGTTAAAAGATAAGCGTTCTATTAGCGTCCAAAAAGCCTCAATTAAAGGAAATCACGTCGAAAAACTAAAAAAATTAAAGTTAAAAGATATTTTTTTTAGAGGCATAACGCCTACAAGGAAGCCCGTTAAATTGGGAAGTAATAGGGGTAATCATTTTATAATTACTCTTAGAAATATCGAAAAAAAAGTAAATGAAGAAAAAAGAATTAAGGCTTTATTAAACGAGTTACACACTCGTGGTTTTCCTAATTACTACGGACTTCAAAGATTTGGTACTTTTAGGCCTAATTCACACATAGTAGGGCGATTTATATTAGAAGGTGAATATCAAAAGGCATATGACGAGTTTGTCTTAGCAACTTATTCAACAGAATTACCTCAATCCCAACTAGTACGTGAGGAATTAAAAAAATCTGGTGACCTTGAAAAAGCTTACAATTCATTCCCTGAAAGTTTAAATTATGAAAGGGATATGATTAAATACTTATTAGATAATCCAAGAGATTACGAGGGAGCGATTAATCATTTACCTAATTATCTTATTAAAATATTAATTAGCTCTTTTCAGTCTTATCTGTTTAATAATATGCTATCGTTAAGACATAAATATGGAAAATCTTTATATAAACCAATTAAGGGTGATGTTTTTGTTATCTTAGATGATGATAATGGAAACATTACTAAAATAAAATATACATATGGTGGGTTATACGATAAATTTTTGCAAGAAGCAAATAATTTAAATCGGGCAAGAATAGTAATACCACTAATAGGGTATAATACAAACTTAGACGATTTCCCTTTGATGAAATCTATACTTTTAGAAATTCTCGATAAGGAGCAAATTTCTGCAGAATTATTTAATAACGAATTACTATATACTTATGAATTTAAAGGCTCTTTTAGGCCGATAATCGGTAAACCGCTTGGTTTAAAAATATTAGAATATACTGAAGACGACTGCTTCCAAAATAAGAATAAATTAAAAATCGAATTTTCTCTCCAGAAAGGCTCTTACGCAACAATGCTATTGCGTGAAATAATAAAATAAAGAACTAATTAATGCTTATTTCATATTCTTGCGAGGTCTCATTTCCAAGAATATCAATTACCTTTACTGATATTTGATATTTACCTGATTTTTCATAGTAATATTGATATGATGTTAAATCCAATTTACGGTTTTTTGGTGTTCTGTATGAAATCCACATCACGTTAAAATAACTATTTTGACTATTAAAATCAATCGTCCAACTATCTATCCAATCAGAAAAAGATAATATCTTTTTTTTAAGTTTATTCTCAATTAAATCTAAATTTGGAACAAAATAGTCTATTAATTCAATTGATACCTTATTATTGTCTTTTATTATCTTAATTTCAAATTTTACATCTTGAAATAGAGTTTTTTTTTTTGTCTTTTGAATGTTATTCACTAAAAATTCATCATAAGCGTTAATATCTTGGAGATTTTTGTTAACACTTAAAATTTTGAATGGATAAGGATTTTTTTTATATTTTTTTTCCCAATTAATAAGATCGTTACTATTATAAATGTCAAGGATTCTCTTGCGGCTTATGTTTATCGCGTGTTTTGCCATATCTGAACCAATCCATCGCCTACCAAGTTTTTCTGCTACTGCTAATGTTGTGCCCGAGCCACAGAAAAAATCTGCTACTATGTCTGTTTCGTTAGAAGATGCAAGGATAATTCTTTTCAATAATCTTTCTGGCTTTTGAGTTGAAAAAGCTTGATATTCTAAAGTATTTGCTCTAATATATGGAACATCGTTCCATAAATCTCGAGGAAAAATACCCTTTTCTCGAATATATACTTTTCGCGATAATTTTTTACCATTATGACTTCCTCCTCTGTAATAATACGTCCCAATTTCGTCTTTTTTAAGAGCATTTTTAACCCGGTTTGAATATTCCATGTAAATCTTTGGGTCGTCGTTAAATACGTAATCATTCGATTTTGTATAAAATAATACCACATCATAAGAACGAATAAAAAAACGTCTCGTTTTCGCCGATGCAGCTGGATAAGCCCATATTATTTCATTTCTAAAATTATCTATACCAAAGATTTCGTCCATAATTATTTTTATGTAATGAGAAACATGCCAATCTAAATGCACGTAAATGCTTCCATCTTCAGCAAGTAACTCTTTCATTAGTACTAATCTTTCGTATAAAAAATTGATATATGCATCTATTCCTCCCTTCCACGTGTCTGAGTAAGCCATATTAATCTCAAAAGCGTTGTTTTCACCTATTAGCGTTTTGAGTTTGAAATTACCTCCAGTTGCGAAAGGAGGATCGATGTATATTATTTTGATCTTGTTTGAAAATTTTTTTATCAGCGAATTTATAACATTTCTATTATCACCCCAAATTAAGAGATTATCCCAATCATTGACTTTAAATTGGGGTGTTTGGTTATTTTCAGTATTTTTTTGAATTAATTCAATATTAGATATGAATTTATTTATTGTGGGGTTTCTTATTGATTCCAATACTTGGAAAGGATAAGATATTTGAGTTTCATGTGTTTTAGACTTTTCAAATTTATCTTTATTTTTCCAATATAGATTTGGCATTTTTAATTAATTATAAGATAACAAAAAATTTATTGTTAATTTCCTTTTCAAATTTAATCTAAATAAAACTTGAGATTTTATGGTTACTATGTCTATTGATGAGATGAATGGTTGGAGGAAAACTCACTATACAAGGGATGTTACGCCTGAATTAGCCGGTCAAGAGGTAATTCTTGGTGGATGGGTAAGAAATTATCGAGATCTTGGAGGTCTGAAGTTTATAAACTTCCAAGATAAATATGGCGAACGACAGATTACTTTAAAAAAAGGAGTCGTTTCAGATGAGTTATTTGAAAAAGCAAAAGTTGGTTATCAATACTGTCTTATGATAAAAGGTAAAGTGAAAAAATTTGAAAAGGCACCAGGTGGGATTGAAATTATTCCAACTGAAATTAAAATTTTAAATAGGACTCCTGATAAACTTCCAATTGATATGACAGGAGAAACAATTTCAGACCTTGATCTTAGACTTAATAATAGAGCGTTAGATTTGAGATCTTTAAGAAATCAAGCAATTTTTGAAATCCGTGGGCAGGTGTTAATGTCAATTAGGACCTTTCTACTCAAACAAGATTTTACAGAAATAACTACCCCTAAGATAATAGGTTCCGCGACTGAGGGGGGTACAGAGTTATTTCCAATTATGTATTTCGATAAAGAGGCGTTTTTAATACAATCTGCTCAATTATACAAAGAACAGTTAGGTGGAGTATATGAAAGGGTATTTGAAATTAGTCCTGCCTTTAGAGCTGAGAAAAGTCATACGAAAAGGCATTTATGCGAGATTTTCACGTTAGATGTTGAGATGTCTTTTGCTGACATGAATGATGTTCAAAAAATTTTAGAAGAATTGGTTTATAATGTTGTAGAAGATGTTCGAGAAAATAAAATGCCTGCTTTGAAAGTTTTAAATATGGAAGATAAAACTATAGTTCCAAAATTACCTTTTCCTCGCTACAAATACGATGAAATCATTGAATTAGTTGCTAATAAATTTGGAATAACTATTGAATGGGGAGAAGATATTTCTACAGAAGCATATCGTAAACTAGGTGAAGAATTAACGGGATATTACTATATAACTCATTGGCCAATGGAAATAAAGCCATTTTATATTTTACCGTCAAATAATCCAAAATATAGCGAATCTTTTGATCTTCAAATGGGATGGCTTGAATTAACTTCGGGAGGAACAAGAGTTCACAATAAACAACAATTAATTGATGCTATTGAAGCTAAAGGATTAAATCCCGCATCTTTTGAATCACATGTAAATGTGTTTGGTTTTGGAATGCCACCTCATGCGGGTTTTGGCTTAGGAATAGCTCGTTGGATAACCTTTATATGTGGTCTTGATGACATTCGGGAAGCAGTAATGTATCCTCGAACACCCGATCGCCTTACTCCATAAGTCTTATATTTTTGAGATAATTTATTATTTTAATTAATTTTTTTTTATAATTATGTCGAACGATTGGATAGAATCTTACATTAGAGCTGGTAAAGCTGTTATAGCTGCCAAAAAGGTTGCTGTAAAATTAATAAAACCAGGAGTTCCATTCTTAGAAATTGCTAATAAATGTGAGGAAGAAATATTAAATCACGGTTGTGAGTTATCCTTTCCAATTAATATGTCTATAGATGAGGTAGCTGCTCATTATAGTCCGCCGATCGATGATAGTACTATTGTACCTAATAATGGATTATTGAAAATCGATATGGGTTCTCACTATGACGGTTATATTGCCGATTCAGCAATAACAATTAATATAAATAACGACGAAACGCTTCAAAATATTATCGACGCCGCTCAAGAAGCCCTTGAAGCCGCAATTGAAATTTTTAAACCTGGCACAAAATTATACGAATTAGGAGATGTAATTGTTAAAGCAATTAAAAATCGTGGATTAGAACCAATTTATAATCTTGGAGGCCACGAATTGAAACGATATACCTTGCATGCAGGTCCATTTATTCCAAATTATAAAGCTATAAGCCATAATCAAACTTTAAAACCTGGAGATGCTTATGCGTGTGAACCATTTGCTACTTCTGGCCAAGGTATAGTAGAAAATGGTCCTAAATCTTATATTTATCGGTTTAAAAAAGCAAAGAAGGGTTTACCCTTTATAGAGAAGAATTATATGGATCAAATAAGCAAATTAACTAAAAAACTACCTTTTTCGCCCCGTTTGCTAGAAAAGCATAATATCATCCCAAAAAATAAGATTCAAAGAACAATTGATGTTTTTGTTCGCAAAAAAATTCTAGATCATTATCCACTATTAATAGAAAAAACTAAAAAACCAGTTGCTCAACAAGAACACACCATTATAATCGATATGGATGGAAATCCTATTGTTACAACATAAAGATACAAATAAGGAAAACATCACAAGTGTTATACTATGTGCCGGTGAAGGCACTCGTGTTAGAGATATTGCAAAACATATTCCAAAGCCACTGATTAAAATCAAATCTTTAAATAATCAAACCATTCTTTCGCATTTAATTTCCAGTTTAATCAATTTAGAGATTGAACCAATTGTAGTGGTAACAGGTCATTTAGGTGAGCAAATTGAAGATTTTGTAAATTCTTACCAGATAAAATATAAATGTAAAAAAAATAAAATATTAGTAAATCGCTCTGGAGTTCAAT
>JAUWZT010000094.1 GCA_030615145.1 Promethearchaeota archaeon
GGAAATATAAAACTATCTAAAGAACTATAAGTTTTTTTACTTTGATCAGAATAATTTTATGATAAATAGTATCATTTGATAAAAATTATAATATATATGATAAAAATTAAAATAAATGTCTCAGAAAAAAAATCCAGCTGAAGAATTCGTATTTGAATTTTATGACGACGATTACGCTGAATCTTTAGAAAAAAAGGAACCCGAGATTATTGAGAAATATAAAAATATCGATTTTGAGGGTGATTTAAACGAAGAACAACTGGATATAGTTAATAACATTAAAGGACCGATGTTAATAATAGCGGGAGCGGGTTCAGGGAAGACGAGAACTATTGTTTATTCGGTCGCTAAATTATTAGTGTCTGGAGTAAAACCTAGCGAGATAATGCTTGTCACCTTTACAAATAAAGCCGCTAAAGAAATGATTAAGCGTGTAGAAATCCTATTAGGTAAACGTCCAAAAGGGATATGGGCAGGGACATTTCACTCCATGGGGAATCGATTTTTAAGAAAGTACGCTAAAACGCTAGGTCTTAAGCCAAGTTTTACGATTATGGACCAAACGGATTCGAAAGGCTTGATGAAACTAGCGATTAATCAAGCAAATGTAAAAGAGCTTGAAGAAAGGTTTCCAAGTTCCGTAGTTGCTAAAAACATTTTATCTTTTTCTATTAATTGTAACAAATCTATTCGCGAAGTTATACTTTGGAAGTATCCCCAATTTGACAAAGATAAAATAATTACGAAGTTAAAAGAGGTGCTTAACATCTACAAAACCAAAAAAGCACGCGATAATTTAGTAGATTTCGATGACCTATTAACTTTTTGGAATAGGTTATTAGACGAAAGGATGGTTGCTAAATCAATTGCTCAACATATTAAATATGTATTAGTAGACGAATATCAAGATACTAACTACATTCAAGACGAAATTATTAGCAAAATCGTAAAAGAAAATCCAAACCTAAATGTTATGGCCGTAGGAGATGACGCCCAGAGTATTTACGCGTTTCGAGGGGCTAACTTTGAAAACATATTAAATTTTGAAAAGAAATACAAGGATTGCAAAAGATACGTTATAACTTATAACTATAGGAGCGTTCCTCAAATTCTCGACTTGGCGAACAATTCAATAAAACATAACAAAAAACAGCACAAGAAAAACATGAAACCCGCTCGCCTTGAGGGTGACACACCTTTTCAAGTAAATGTAGGAGACGAAAGGGACCAAGCCCGTTTTATTGTTAGTCAGATCTTAAAATTACGCACTGACGATTACGAATTCTCCGAAATGGCGGTTCTTTGCCGAGCTAGCTTCCATTTGTTGCAAATCGAATTAGAATTACAAGCTAAAAACAT
The DNA here is from genome assembly GCA_030615145.1 of Promethearchaeota archaeon. Taxonomy (GTDB): domain Archaea; phylum Asgardarchaeota; class Lokiarchaeia; order Sigyniarchaeales; family SOKP01; genus SOKP01. The sequence continues at coordinate 1,360 of JAUWZT010000094.1, forward strand.
TCCATACGAAGTGCGAGCAGGAGTTGCATTTTTTGAAAAAGCCCATATCAAAGATTTATTATCTCATTTGCGTGTTATCGAAAATCCTTACGACGAAATTGCGTGGTCGCGCGTTTTTTCTATAATTCCTGGGATTGGGGGTGCTTCAGCAGAAAAAATATTTCATGCTATATCAAGCACCAGTAACCCTCTCGAAACATTATTGAATAAATCTTTTTTTACTACAAAAATGAAAGGAGCCCGAATTCCAGAAAAAGGAAGGAAAAAGGTAATCTTACATGCAAAAAACTTAATTGATTTTACTTCTCAAGACGCTCCTGAAGAAATCATAAAAAGATTAGTAAAAGTCTTAGAAGATCATATTAGATCTAAATACGAAAATTGGCAAGAAAGAATAGATGATTTGACTCAGCTTGGAGTCTACGCTCAAAATTATCCGACAATTCGGAGATTTTTAGAAACTCTTAGTTTAAACGCGTCTTCTATTGAATCGAAATCTGTTCGAATGGGTATTCAAACAGAAGACGAAAAACCGTTAGTACTTTCTACTATTCACCGAGCTAAAGGTCTTGAATGGCGAGTAGTGTTTATTCCTATGTTGTGCGAAGATTTATTTCCTTCAAGTCGAGTTGTAGGAGACGCCGATGCCTACGAGGAAGAACGGAGGGTTTTTTACGTTGCCACAACAAGAGCGAAAGACCTATTGTATTTGGTATCACCCTCTATGGTAAGAACATATAGAGGTTATCAAACAGGCAGGTTATCACAGTTTATAACTGAACTTAAACCAAATATGTATCAGAAATCCTCGGTGCAATTTAAATCTACAAATGAAAAAGACAAAAGAAAAAATAAAGACATAAAATCAAATTTTACAAGCGCTTTCGATATTTATGAGAAGTAAGACCGTTTTTAAAAAATCTTAAAAACCTCAAAGCCTTTAGCAGTAAACTCCAGCCAGATTTCGAATAATATCCAATTTGGCATTAAATATAAAAAAGAGTTTTGTTTAGCTCAAATTAAACCTTATTACAATAACCATGTATTCGTAGTATGTCTTACTGTAATCGTATCCACAAAATCCGTGAGTGTATTTAAAATAAAAAGATATATATAGCCTATTATGGTATTTTTAATTAACCATGTCTCAATCGTATAAAGATTTTTTAAAAAAATATAATATTGACGATTTTAAAACGAAATTACAGCTTACTGGACGCACAAAAATAGATTTCTATAACGATATTGACAAATTATTAAGGAGTATTTGTACGATTTTCGATAAACTTTCAAATATTGCGCCTATGAGGGGCGCACAGGTATTAATGGGCTTGGCAAAATTGCACGAAACAAACACCGTTATAAATAAAACGGATGTAAAAAAATGTCTAAACATCGATAGATTAGAGAAATTAAAATATGCTTTTGATTATTTGGAAAATGCCGGTTATATTTCGATTGAGAAAAAAACAGAAAAATTTCATATTATAAAATTAAACGAAGAGGATAATCCAGATCTGACAGTATTTCGAGAAATTGTTCAAAAATATTGGAAATCTCCTTTAGAAGAAAAGGAGAAAATAAAAAAATGGAGCGAGGAAATATGAGAAATTCCCTTAAAAGAATAGAATTGAATTTTGAAAATGAACAGGGCATGTATGATTCCGCAAAAATAATCAGATCTGAGTATCTTAAAAAAGCCTTAAAATCTATTGCGTATATAGTCGTAATTTTAACCGTAGCGCTCAGTTATTTAATATTTGGTTATTTACCTACATTAAACAGCAAATCGTTTAATTATTTAATTTCGGGAACTTATCCCTTGGGAAGCTATATGTTCTCGTTAAATTTGACTTTAAGCTGGGCGTTATTTAGCACCTCTATTTTTTTGATTATATATTTAACAAGAGCAATTTATCTTAAATTTACGCCCTCTTTGATTAGCTACATCGAACGGGAGACTAAACACATTGGGTTTGAATTTAAGAAGAGATATGAAAGTGTGGGGCTTTTTATTATTTTAAATTTCGTTTCTATTGTTATTCTGTTTTATTTAGACATCTACGCCCTTTACTTTAACAATACATATTTAAGTGTTCTCTTTAGGAATACATTTGTTGTATATCTATTTATAAGCATAACATTACCAATCATTTGGATATTTAAAAACGATAAATTTGTCATTAAAGTAAAAGAAAATGTCTTTATTCAGTGTGATCTACATTATAGTCTTAGCAAAAAAAAAAGATTTCGGTCCTAATTTAGTAGGAATTATTTTAACCTCAAATCGCTTATGTTCTAAATTTGATAAATCTGGAAAATACATATACTCTAAAATATCAGAAAATAGATGGCTAAAAAAAAAAGACATGTCAGCAATTTCACCATACCTACATTTTCAAGAATTCTCTGTTCCTTATAACTTTCAGAAGCAGTTCCTAAATATTACTCTAGCTCTTAACGAGTGGGAAAACAACTATGACAGTAATTTAGATTTAATGAACTATTATTTTTCATCTTATTATAAAAAAAATATGATAATGAAATATCGCAGCGAACACCAACTGATCTATCTAAAATTTATAGGGATCTAGATGTTCCAATTTCTTCCTTTTTTTACTCGTTCAACCAATAAAGAAGTTATTTATTAAAATTATAAATTCTAAAAGAAAATGTAAATTTTATCCCTGAAATTAAATTATCTTTGAGCAAGTTAACGATAATGGTTATAATTATCAATACGTATAATAATAAATTTGTTTTCAAAGGTTATCATGTAAATTAAAAAAACCAACTGTAGATATTTTTATAAAGTATAATTTGATCTTTACTTATTGGTATTCATTCTTTAATCCAATTAAGTATAAATTCTATTGTTATCCAAATTAGAGAGTCCCTTCGATGAAGAAAAGTAAGATTCTTAATATTTTGTTAATTTTTATTTTATTGGTTATTAATTTAGACGTTAAATCACTTGAAAGTTTTGCAAATCCACTTCCAGGCCCAGAAATACTTGATATGGGAGGTATTGTTTATGATAATAATAATTCTTTAAACTTAGTCAATGCAGATGTAGTTTTTACTATAGATTCTACAGATTTTCAAAATAATATTTCTGTGTTATTTGATGGTTCTTACACTATCTATAATCCTACAAATACTACAGCAAATGTGACTATATATGCCCCTTTTTCATTTCAGTTGTCTATTATAGAATCGGAGTGGCAAGTGGAAGTAAATGGCGCTACTACCGAATTTAGTTTTGTTTGGGCCTATTCACTTAATTCTAATTTATCATCCTATTTCGAGAATTTTACCACATATATAGCGTTCTTCATAGTAATTAACACTACTATTTTAAAAGAAAATTCTCAGGTAATTTCGTATAGATTTTATAGAAATATGGAAAATCCATTATATAACACAGATTATTACTCAATTCGCTATATATTAGCTACTGCTAGAGCATGGAAAAACAATATCACAGAGAAAGTCGAATTTAAAGTTCAAGGAAAACTCCCAACTTCCTATACTGAATATACTGAAAATGCATGTAATATTTCAACTATTCCTAATGGGAAATCTTATAGTTGGAATTGGGATAATGAAAGTATTAATGACGATTATGTTGGTATAAATTATCGTGGACAATTACTTAAACCCGAAGAAATTCTTTTCTATATAATATTACTGGGAAGTATTGGTATAGGAGGAGTGACTTTAATTGTATTTCTGATTGTAAGAAAAAAGAGAAAAAAGAATAGTCGCAACTTATGAATCCCTATTAGTTTTGGATCTTATAGCTTCAATACCATTCTAAAAAGATACTTGCGAAATTATTCATCCCAAAAGACGGCAGAAATTTAATTGAGGTTGAGAGTATAAAAATTATTTGATTAGATAAAATATTTTTGTTGAAGCATAACATATTCGTTGTGGTCGGTAAACTCCTCTTCGATAAGAATAGAAATTATATCATACAACTGTCGAAAGAGTTCTTCAGGGAACGCTTTGTGCTCAAAAACTATGTCGCTTACTAATTCTTCTGTTAATATTTGCGAATTAATAGGTTTGTTATACAATAAGAATTTCATCATGGCAGCTTCTATTTTCGATTTTACAATATTCTTTATGATTTCTAAACTTAAGTCTCGTTCTGGATCAATAAAGTAGGGAAAATTCATATCATCTAGAATTTTAATATAACCAAAAATAGAAACAAATCTGTCAACGCAATATTCTAACGAGCTGATTTGTAAATTAAACTTTTTACAGAAATCTTTTTTACTTTCGTGGGCAGGAAACGCAAAAGGATGCCTCGTAACTATATAATAAGCCGCAATATAAAATTTATACAAGTTATGGGGTATCTTTCCTTTAATTCTTAGATATCTATAAATTAAAGAAACCGTGTCAAGTATGAAATCTTGATTTATGTCAAATTGCCTTAAAAATTCTTCTCCATCCTTAATTAAGTCAACTGTTATTCTATCTTTCGTGTTTAATATTTCATAATTAGTGGGGTATAATTCTAACATTTCACACACGCAACCTTAACATTTACATTTTTTTTAAGGAAATATCGAAATATCACTTCGATAATATACAAATAACACTTGAATTATTTAAATGTGATGCAATCCGTGATCATCTTATGATCAATTATGCAAAACTTTAAATACTCTAACGATCATTTCCTTAGTAACTCCAAATTTTTGTCGGTTTAAAAATGACACCATCTAACAGTAGCGAAGAAAATGAGAAGAAAAAGCCAAAAATGGATAGAGTTACTGTTAGTTTGGATGAATTTGATTATAAAGTCATTAGTAAAATGGCTAAAAACAGGAATATAGGTTTATCAGAAGCAACAAGAATTATAATTCATAATTGGATTGAAACTAATCCAGATAAATTAAGGACCAATTATGGTGTTAATATCAACGAGCTTACAGAACAGATAGCTTTTGCTTCTATGATTGGCTCAATAAACGATGTTATCGAAAAATTACCAAAAATCTTTCAATTGGTTGATGATATCAGCTTAATAGACTTGGCAGACCATTTAGAGATTAATGTGAAAGCAATAAAGCATCTATTTTTCACACAAGGTGAAAAAATAAAGAAATTGGGTATGAATCTAAAATATAAGGGAGATAGAATCTATAAGTTGAATCCGAGGTAAATCTAAATGGATAGGGTAAAAACTAAAGAATTTTCTGAGAATCATGAATATATTAAAGAAATATCTGATATTTATTCCGGTGAGGAAACTATACGATTTGATAACCGACATCCCATTTACAAAACCTTAATGAAATTAGAGTTTGAAGATATTCTTCGAAGGATTCAAAGAAAATAATTATAAATTAAGGGGAATCTAAAATGAGCACTGAAAATATTAGAAAAGCTATTCGTGATAGATTAGAAGAAATTTACAGGGCAGATTCAGAATACCAGTATAATCTTTCGAAAGCTGTAATACCATTTTCTGAATTCTTTAAAAAATCAGGTTCTGTTGACGATGAGAAAGAATCTTCCAGTGAAAGTAAAGAGGAATATAAAAAACTTTTAAAGCAAGCGCTTTAGGTTAAATTGAAGTAAGTTAAGCTTACTTTCTTGTAAGTAATAAAAAGAATTATAGGTTCTTTTCTATCTAAAAATTTAAAAAATCGTTATTTAATTATTATTTAATATGAATTTTAAAATTGTAATTAATAAATTTTAAGGTAATTTTATGGCAGAAAAAGAAGAAGAAGAAGAAAATGGTTATGCGTTAGATAAAGCAGAATTAGAATTATTTCACGAAGTGCTTTTCAAACGAATAATGGACGTAATGGATAAACCAGAAGTTGATTCAAATCCATTCGAGGAAATGATAAAGATTTTAAGTAGGTTAAGCGAAATCTTTAGCTTTAAAAGCATGATTTCTATTATTCCTGAATTAGTGGCCTATGCTGTAAGATATGGTATGCTGGTAGAACAAGCTTACGATAAAAATCCTACTAGATTGAAAGAAGACGAACAAGGCTATGACGCCGAGAAAGAAGAAAAAAAGAGAAGGTCCCTAATAAAAAAGGATTTAGATAAACTTAGCCTATATCTATAATAATTATCTATTTTTTATCTCTATTCTTGTTCGATAACCATTAGAAATGAAATATTAATATATTAAATTAAAAAAAAGAGTTATAATTGATGTCCACATTCAATACAGAAAGCAGAGCCTTCTAGCAGTTTTTTTCCACATTCAGAACAGAAAAGACTTTTTTTTTCGACCTCAGGTAAAGGTTTTACTATAGTTTGAGTTATAGGTTCAGGCTTTAATTCAGGTTCAACTGACTTTTTCTTTCTTATAATTGATCTCGCAATTAATGAACCTACAACAGCTACTATAGCTATTACAATAAGAATTATGTATAGATAATCTAAAATATTACCCAATGCAGATCCCCGACTAATTGTGTATCTTACAGTACTAGATTCAACAGTATCTAAATTTATAAATATTACAGCATAATCACTATCATCGCGTGTTACTGTATAGGACCATTTTCCTTGGTATGAGTTATCATCTTTTTTAATATAATTAGATGGCGGACCCATTAATAATAAAGTCACATTTTCTTTCAGATAAACATCAAGAGAAGGTCCCGAAATTACTTCATATTCAACATTTATTATATCATTTGCATTATTTCCGACGATATTAATGATTGCTCCAGATTCAGGGCCAAGTGTTTTTGTTTCGGTTTCTGAAAAAATAGCATAAGCGGTGTTTGCATTACTAACTATTATTATTGTTAATAGTATTAAAACAAAACAGGATGTTAACTTATATTTGTTCTTTTTTATTAGCTTTTCATTAGAAGTATTTTTTCTCATATATTTTCCCATCATTTAATTGTTTGATAAATGGAATTTCAAATAATATAATTACACAATAGTATATAAAATAATTAGGACTGATTTTTTATAAAAATAAACCATTATCAAACTAATTTAATTTTTTAGGTATTTCAAAGCAAATAATTAAAGCCATAATAAGGAAAAGCCAAATAATCTATTTTCAATTATTTATAATGCTAACAATTATTTTAATAAAAAAAAAGTAATTTAGAATTAATATTCACGCGATATTCTTAAAGATAATAATTCTATTGCAAGTAATATTTTTAATAACATTTATTATTTAATGTAGCCTAAAAGTATAATAAATCTAAGTAAAATTTTATAATTAGTTAAATTAAAATTTAGTAAGAAATCCGTGAAAATTTTTATGAAGGAACTACAATCCGAAGGTCTCACTTTTTATATAGTAGATGTTTTTGCTGAATATAGATACTCGGGAAATCAACTTGCTGTGGTTATTAGTGGAAATAAACTGTCAGATGAGGAGATGCAATTAATAGCTAAAGAAATGAATTTTTCAGAAACCAGCTTTATCACATCCGTCGAAAATCACGACGTTAGGATATTCACTCCTAAAGTAGAGTTAGCGTTTGCCGGACACCCCACGATTGGAACGGCGTATGTATTGCAGCAAGAATTTATAAAATCGAAAACGAAAACGCTATCTTTAAACTTAAAGATTGGTCAAATTGGCATATTATTTAAATATAAAGGAGATGTTACTTCCGAGATTTGGATGGAGCACAAAGAGCCCACATTCAACGGTTTTTTCGCTCCCGATTTAGTAGCTGATGTTTTGAACTTAAATGAAAGCGATATTGACGGCAGATTTAAAATTCAAGGCGTTTCTACTGGTGTTCCTACGATCATTGTGCCTTTAAAGTCGTTAGACGCCGTAAAACGAGTAAAAATCGATCACGAAAAGTACTACGCATTAATCGAAAATACTCAAGCTAAAACCATCTTGGTATTTTGCCCCGAAACTTATAACAAAAATAACGATTTAAACGTTCGATTCTTTGCCGATTTTTATGGCGTTCCAGAGGATCCCGCAACGGGTTCCGCAAACGGTTGTTTGGCCGCTTATTTAGTAAAATATGAATATTTTGGTAAAAAAAAAATTGATATACGCGTTGAACAAGGTTATGAAATAGGAAGAGAATCCCTACTTTTATTAAAGGCAGAAGAAAATAAGGAAAAATATAATGTTACTATAGGGGGTAGAGCGATAATAGTAGCTAAAGGAAAGTTATTGTAAAATTTACTTATAGGACAGTTGGCAATGCATTCAGCTTCAATAAGATTTGAAGTGTCTGACAAGACTTTCAAAAAAACACTCTTTCTTTAAATATTTCGCTCTAGACAATCCATTAAATTGTTTTAGTGAATTAACCTATAAAAATTTCAAAATAGCATTATATAAAAGGATTATAAAAAAATAAAAAAATAAAAAAAGATTTAAAATTCTATAAACCGAGTTCTGTTAATTTTTCTCGGTTAATTTTAACTTTTTCAGGAGTCAAATTATACCATTTCCAAAAAATTAACATTGATATACCCATAAATATCATTGGAATTAAGCTGAAATGCATTTGAATACCCCACACTGCCAATGATCCTTGTGTTTCAGCACCCTCTACGAATCCTGTCGCTACATGTACTATTGTAAAAACTATCGCCTGATTTAAAAGTGCTAAACGGCCAAAAAACGCTTGAATCCCCATATAAATTCCTTCTTTACGCTGACCAGTTATCACAATAGATTCGTCTATTACATCTCCTAAAACGGGCCATAATAATGTCCAAAAGCCTCCAAAAGCTAAACCCCAAATGAGTAATCCTATAATCATACCGATCAAATTATCGATAAACATTAGTGGGATATTAACACAAGTTAATGCAACGCCAGCAATTAATAGAATTTTTCTATTGTCGTTCGATTTATGAGCCAGTTTTATCCATAGAGGAATAGATACTAAACTTCCAACAAGAAATCCTATAGAAAGAAGCATTTGGGCACTCGCTGATTCTCCTAAAACATATCGCACAAGAAAGGCAAGTGAGCCGGTCATTAAATTCGTTAAAGTTTGATAGAGAGCATAAGTAATAACAAATGCGAGAAAGTTTTTTTGCTTAAGCGCAATTCTCAACGATTTGAAAAACGATTCTCTTGTTGGTTGTTCTTCGTATTTATCGAGATAACGATTAATTGTTACTTGGTCTTCACGGCAACCAGGGATTGCAAGACCCAAACCAATAAAACAAAATATAACGACCGCTCCCCCTTGAACAATATATGTTTGTGGAACACCATAAGTAACAAGGATAGGTGGAAAAATAGCACCTAATGCGATACCTAGAATTCCTACAATTGTTTGTAATCCAGTACCTGTTCTACGTTCTTCAAGTGAGCGAAATTTTTCAGGAAAAATTGCAGCAAAATTGACCCAATAGAGCGAGGCAAATGTATCAAAGAGACAAGTAGTGAAAACAAACCAAGCAAAAAGAATCCAAGCACCCTCTGTGGGATTTATGGCAGGAGGCATAAAAATAAGCATATAGCAGAATATATATGGAATTCCCCCAATAATTACCCATGGAAACCGCCTTCCCCACTTTTTTGTGAATTTGAACGGACGATTAGTTAAATAACCTATTAATGGATCATTAAACATATTCCATAGGGCGAATATTATAAATCCAAAGCCTACAATCCAAGATTCTAAACCGATCTCACTTTCATAAAAGAAGTAAGCAAATGTGCCAAATGCCATATTAAGAAATTCAACGATATATTTTCCGAAACCATATGATGCCATGTTTATTTTACTATGTTTTACTTCATCTATTTCAATTGACATAATGTAATCACATCTATTTTATTAATAATTTTTTTTGTTATTCTTAATATTCGTCAGTGTTCTTTTTAAAATTATAGCTTTATTTCGGTTTTTTTAATTAATTATTCGAAAAAAATCCTAAAAAAAATCAAGAATTCTGGTAATTTTAAATTTCAATTGCTAAAATAGTTCCAATAAAAAAGATTTCTGGAATTTATTTGTATTTTAAAATGAACTCAGAAATCGGCTCAAAGTATTCTTCCTTAAATGAAATAATCGTATTATGCCCAGCGTCCTCAATTAATATTAATTTTTTATCTATATTATTTGGAAGGTTTTTATATAACAATTCTGCTTCAGTATGAGGGATTATCCAATCTGTTGTACCGTGAATGATTAATGTGGGTTTTTTAAATTTTTTTACCCTAGTATCGTTTGAATATTCTTCTAACGAATCGGAAGTTAAATACGGGCTACTAATTCGAAATAAATTCGTCATCATGTTGTAAACGCTGGCGAAACCACTCTCAAATATTATTCCGCGTAGATCATCAGGATTGTGGGAACCGATCTCTGCCGCACATACGCTTCCAAGAGACCTTCCTAGGAGAAAAAGAGAATTTAACAATCCTTTTTGGTTCATCCATTCTCTAAATGCGGTGTAAATTGGCATAGCATCGGATATTAAACTAGTGTAATAAGGCTCGCCAGAACTAAAACCATATCCACGAAAATCAACGATTGCTAGATTTACATTAATCTCAGAAAACTCCGGAGCTATATATTGATAATCTAAAGCAATCTCGCCGTTTCCGTGAAATAATAAAATTGTTGGATTTTTAACATCATTTTTATAGAAAAATCCTCCAATTTCTATATCATTACCAATATTTAACCTAAGAATATCTGTATTTGGTTTTAAATCGTTAGGTATTGCTATTTTTCGAGGATAAAAAACAACATTTGAAACTGCTGGATTGTCAATTAATAATTTCTTTTCCATGATAACTCTCCATTTTGGATTATTAAATAAATAAAAAGTAATTAATCTTTGATTTAAGAATATCATCGTATTCTATTAAATTCTTCTGACAATTTTATGGAAAAACAATGCTTAAAACTAATAAAAAGACTTAATTATGAATTTTATTATTAATTAAACATATAAATTTTGAATAAAATTCGAGTGAAAAGTCATTTTAGAGAAAAGTGAGATCTTATTCAACAAGCTCAATAGGCAACCGCTAATTTTAAGCGCGATGTTAGTTTCAATTTTATCCATTTTATTTTCTATCGTCTTATACGCTATAAATG
>JAUWZT010000227.1 GCA_030615145.1 Promethearchaeota archaeon
GGATTTTTAAAAGCAATTCTTTTGATGGTGCTTTGTTAAATAAGAACATGTTAATGACTTCTTCTCTTATTTTATCATCTTGTCCAGCTAGTTCGAACATTTTAGAAAGATTTTGACCATTATTTTCAAAAAAGAATTCGACCATTGAAACTTTCATTTTAAAATTTCTAATTATTTTTTTAATATTCGGATATTGCTTGTACTTCTTCAACCTTTGTTTAGAAATGTCATCGTTCTCCAAGGCTTCAATAGCGGTTTCAGCGGCAGCTTTTCCCGAAACTATGCTAGCATGTATCCCTTCGCCGCTTATAGGAGAAACAAAACCTGCTGCATCTCCAATAATCATAATATTATCTCCGTATAAACTTTTCTCTTTCACGCCTAATGCGGGAATTGGATACGCACCCTTCCATATTTCTTTATAATGTGAACTAGGAAAGAACTTCTTAATGTGAGGGTCGTTTAAAAATTCCGTATATACTTGATTTAGATTAGAATTCAAATTTTCGTCTAACCATGTGCCACATCCAATGTTAAAGCGTTTGTCATCTATGGGAAATATCCAGCCATACCCTTTATATGCTCGAAAAAATAAGGAAATAGAGTCTTTCTCTAATAAATTTTCCCCTTCCATTATAGCACACTTACATAGCCCTATTTCGTCAATTTTCCATTTTCCTTTCAAACCAGATTTGGGCGCTAATTTAGAGCTCATACCGTCCGCTATAATTAGAATTTTTCCGAGATATTCCTTTTTCCCCGAGGGGGTTTTTGTTTTGATCCCAACTCTACGACTATTTTTAGTTACAAAGTCGTAAGATAAATTCTTGTTAAATAATTGAACTCCAGCATCTATAGCGATATTCCTTACAAAATTATCAAATTCTAAGCGATCTACATTTATCGAATAATCCCTAATATTTTTCCACGAGTATTTAATCTGATGATAATCCCCAGAATATATAGTTACTCCCGTAATAGGGGGATAATTTAACTTTCGCAGTTGAGGGTAATATTTAAAGATTCTTGAGCTAACAGCACCACCGCAAGGTTTTCGCCAGTTAATGTCTCTTTCGATTAAAGCGACTTTAAACCCACTTTCAGCTAGAACTTGAGCACATTTAGAGCCGGCGGGCCCCGCTCCCGATATAACAACGTCAAACATTTTCATTATCAGTTTTTTTTTTGTAAGTATATTAGTTAATGGTTAAAGCATTAAAAATTATATTTTCCTCAAAAAAGAAAATTCAATTTGTTTATCCGTCATTTACATCAACAACAAAAATAATTAATATCTTTTGTTCCTATTTTTAAACTATGGCTATTAAAAAATCAGAAAATTACGATTTTATAATTATTGGAGCTGGACCAGCTGGATTAACTGCGGGCATCGTGGCGAGTAGGAAAGGATTTAAAGCTGTGATTTTAGAAAAAGGTGAACTCGCTGGACCAAAACCTCGTGGTGAAGGAATGGGCCACTATCCTATTGTAGATTTTATTCTAGGAAAGGGATTTTTACCTTCTATAGGGATTAAATCCAATGGAGGAAGAGTTTGGCATTCTCCAGGAAATTTACAAACAACAACGACCTTCCGCGAATACGACCATTATTTTTTCGAATGGAGAAAATTTATCGATAGATTTGTAGAAATTGCGAGCGAGTTAGGAGTTGATATCCTTTTAAAAGCTGAGGTTACAGAACCAATTGAGAAAAAGGGTTTTATTATTGGTGTAAAATTTAAAGATAAGAATGGAGATCTTAATGAAGTATATGGAAACGCAATTTTAGATTGCAGTGGATATTCTGGCGTTATTGGAAGCCATTATGGAGTTCCTTACGACGAAGAGATAAATTGCCCCATAATAAAATGCTTAATTAGCGAAGCTAACATAGATATTAGCGAAACTCCAGATTTACAATTCTTTTTCATCGGGAACGGTGATTTGGATTACGCCCCTAATTTTCCTCAAAGTATTGCGTATGTATTTCCATTAGAGAAAAAAAGAGCAGAAGTGGGTTTAATGTTGCGAATGGCACAAGTACCTCAAATGAAAACCGTTAAAATACCTGATCATGATGAAATCATGATGGTTTGGGAAAATTTGAAGAAAGATTCTCCAGGATTTAGTGAGTTTTTTAAGGAGGCTAAAATTGATTATGAGGAATTAACATATATACCAAACGCTAAAATGGTCGAAAATTTTGTTCCATATCCCGGTGTTGTTCTTATTGGAGATAGTGCAGGATTTGTTAATCCATTTGGATCTTCAGGGTTGTACTATTCAATGGAAATGGCAGACTTCTGGGTTGAAAATATCTCAAAAAAAATGAAAGAGCTTTCTGATAACAACAAGGACCCTATTAAATATCACGAGGATATATGGAGCTCTGAAAATGTAGAGGAATATACAAAAAAGTTTGAAGAATTTGAAGTATATAAACAAGTGAAATCTATGTATAATCTTATTGGGGCTTTCGAATATAAAATATTTAATCGATTAAGAACTTCCGATAAGATTAACAAAAAATGGGATTACATCTCTTCACTTCTAAAACAAGCTTAGATCGATGCTATTTAAGACTAAGGCAATGAGAGAAGTATTAGATACAAATGGTACTTGTCAATTAAGTTAAATATAAAATCATTATTGATTCCTAATATAATCACGAATTTCTTTATATCCAATTATCTTTAAATCGTACTTCTCAACACATTCTTTAATTTCTTTATATCCAACGCATTTAACAACCGAATACCGTTGTTAATTGGAGAGGGGTGCGAAGCCTTAGTTCCGATTGTTAAAGGTTGATCGGGTTGATCTAAAAAATTCCTCTTACTTTTTATTAAGCCTAAACGGAGAATTATTATAGATTGAAAAGGCAAATCCTTTATATCCCACCATTAACCCCCTCTTTTTTTGCATTCTTTTTGTAAAGAAAGTATCTTTCATTATTAATTCACAAAAATAATTTATTAAAATAAATTGCATTATAAAACATATATAAAGTGGTGAAACAATAAGTTGGAAAAGAAAAAAAGAAATGGATTGATTCTATTAATTATTGGTACAATTATATTAATTTCTGCTATTATATGGGCTATTGTCTTGTCATTAGACTTAGGAATATATGTATTAGCAATGGGTTATCCAATAATCTATTCTATTGCTTTTGGATTGTTTCTTTTTTTCATCGGTATTTATACCTTATTTAACAATCCCAGAAACAAAGGATTATTAGTATTAATTATCGGGTCATTATTAACTAGTGTGGGTTCATATTATACTATAAACATATTCTTAAATTTTGAGATATTTAAATCTGAACCACAAATAATTGTTTATGTAATAATCCCGATAATTATCGGAATTATAATAGTAATATTTGGAATTAAACTAATCAAGATGGAAATCAATCACAACTTAGTTTGATTTATTATTTTATCTTTTTGAATGATTTATGCATATAATAAAGAATCTTAATAGACTATGCTGCCTAACAGTTAAAATTATAAATCTACTGATAATCATTATTATTAAGTAAGATAATCAAAAAAAGATCTAAAATGAATAAGAAGGTTATAGGAATCACTATTATTATTTTTGGAAGCTATCTATTAGTAGGAAATACTTTAATGTCACTTCTATTTAATTATGCTGGTCCAATTGGATGGGATGTTCCAATAAGTCCAACAGACTATTGGCGTAATTGGTGGAATAATTTTGGATTAGGAACTATAATAATTGCTGTTGCTGGATTAATATTAATTATACTAGCTATACGGATTCTTATTAAGAACAATAATAGAACAATGATAATTACAGAATCGAATCAAATTCACTAATTTATGGAAGTACAATCAAAAAAAGTAAATTTTATCTTAGCTTAATCAATAGAAATCCATAATACCATGAAATAAGATTTTGAAATTTGGACGAAAAACTTAACTAAAGATTACGATAAAGGCTCACAACAAACAAGTGCGCTTACTATAGGAACTATTATCTCAACTTTAGTTACCGTCATGTTGTATCCGATTTTGACTCCGTTGTTCTTTCTCCTTGATAAAGTTAAAACAAAAGAGGTATGTAGGTTAACCTCGGCTCTTGTGTTATCCTGTATGCTCGGAAATGTTTTCCACATTCTGCTAGACATCCCAATGCATCCATTTAATTCTGTCCTGTGGCCATTTGTAGATCCAAATAGTAT
>JAUWZT010000023.1 GCA_030615145.1 Promethearchaeota archaeon
GCTCCATCTGCCAGCGTCGCATTTTTACCAAATACGGTCACTGCGTCTGCTTGTCCTAGACTTATGGCGTGGCCTATTGTAGCGGAACTTGTTCCTATGCCAATAGGACAATTCTTTTTTTCGATCAAGAAGCCAATGTTCAAATTTAATTCGTTATATCCGGCAAATAGCGCGATTTTCATTTCTTTTTCGGAGTCTACGGCGATTTCGCCACCGTTTTCAACTAAAGCAATTTTTGCTGGAACAATATTTGGGTCGTCTTCCTCTTTCATTAGGTCTATCATTATATCAGCAAATGCCCCTGCTACTGTTGCCATCGGACCAACCTCACACAAAATGGATGCGTCATTCATTAAATTAACGATTTCA
The DNA here is from genome assembly GCA_030615145.1 of Promethearchaeota archaeon. Classification (GTDB taxonomy): domain Archaea; phylum Asgardarchaeota; class Lokiarchaeia; order Sigyniarchaeales; family SOKP01; genus SOKP01. Next base: position 370 of record JAUWZT010000023.1, read on the forward strand.
AATTCAGTTTTGACTCTTATTGGCGAAAAAGATGTAAGAAATTTGTTATTCTGTGTAACATATTTTTCTAAAATTTTGCGATGACGAAAAAACCCTTCTTTTGCTTTTAAAATTGCACTTTTCGACTCTGAGATTAAAGTAATATCTGATTCTTTTTCTATAAAATGATATTTATATATTTTCAATTTTATTTTTAATCTTGAGATTTTAATTTAATTAAATATAAATAAATTAGATTTTATTAATTATTCAAAAAATTTAAAATTCATATAATGAAACAAATTAATTACGACGATATCATCTCACAATTGAAAACGGAGCTAAATTCTGAATGCGCTATTGCAAGCAAATATGGAATTGTATTAGGATCAAGTATAAAAGAATTTGCTAAAGGAAAAATTATTCCTCATAAAATTCTTTCGGTAATCGCTAATTCTAAAGATATAGCTGACGAATTGAATTTGACTAAAATAAATTCCTTTGCTTTAGAGGCTCAAGAGTATAACTACCTTTTTACATTCAGTACCGAATTGATTTTGATATCAAAGTTAGGCTTAAATATGAATTTGGCAAAATACATGCCCAGTATTAGCGTCTTTTTGAAGAAATTGAGCGAGAGTTCTAAGGATCAAGAAATATACGATTTTTCAGTTTTTGATTTTTCTAAAGAAATTCAAAAAATTGAAGAAACTTTTAAGAAAAAGAAAGAAAAAGATAAGAAATATTCGATAATTAAAGATCTCGTAAAATATGTAACTAAATAATGAAGTTTTTATATATAAGTAATTAATTTAACAATTAGGTGAGATATTATCTTAAGACAGGTGTACATTTACAGTGGTGGAAAATTGTTATACCATCGGCATTTTGGAAAAGCCCTTAAGGATGATGTTTTCAACTCTTTAGCAGCAGATTTAATGAAAGACGCTTTCGCTACAAGAGGTAAAAAAGTAGAGTATCACGATTATTACAAATACCGAATATCCTACATTACAGAAAAAAATTCTGAATTAATGTTTCTATTCGTTACTGGTTTAACGGATAATTTCGAGAATATTAAAAAAGAACTAATTAAATGCAAAAAAGAATTTTTAAATCTTTTTGAAGACGTATTAGAGCATAAAATTGACGATAAAACATTTGAAATATTCGATCCAACAATAGATGCTATTCATAGAAATTTAAGACCAAAAATATCTCTCGTAGGATTTTCTGGCGTTGGAAAAACTACGATAACACGACTAATTAAAGCTGAAGAGATCCCAATGCAACACATCCCGACCATTACGGGAGATATAGCCACGATCAAAATCGGTAAATTACATTTTCATTTATGGGATTTTGCTGGACAAGAACAATTTAGTTATTTATGGAACAATTTTATTAAAGGAAGCGATGCTGTTTTATTAATCACCGATTCCACTTTGGAAAACGTAGAAAAGAGTAAATTTTTCTTGGAATTAATAAAAGAACAAGCCTCTCAAGCGCATACATCGGTTATTGGTAATAAACAAGACCTAAACGATGCAATGAAACCAGAACAAATTGAAAAAATCTTAGGTTTAAAAACATACTCTATGATTGCTAATGATTCCAACAACCGGGATAAGATGATAACTATTATTGCAGATGTATTAGAAATGAGCGCTGAGGTTTCACCTCTATTAAAACCACTACTGGAAAGAGACACATATATGGAAAGAGCGGCAAGCGCATTGGAGAACGCAGAGTTTGGTAAAGCTGCTACATATTTCGATAAAATTAGCGATTTATGTATAGAGCTAGGAGATGATTCTCTAGGCAAAGAATTTTTTGAAAAATCTCAAAAAATTAAAAGTATGCTTCAAAAACTTAGCGCTCCTCAACCGGTGCCTCCAGAAGAACCAAAAATCGTTGAATCGTCAGCACCCTCAGAAGAGCCCACTAAGTCCGTAGAAGAAAGTAAAGTAAAAAAGCCAACTATTCCTGAACCCCCAAAACCTGAAGAACAAGAAAAAACAAAAATACCAATAGCTGTTCCTCCGCCACCACCTCCTCATGGGCCTTCTAAAGCACCAGAAGCACCGAAAGTATCAGAAAAGGAAATAGGTCTTAAAAAACCGTCTATACCACCGGCACCGGGAGTATTAAAAGAGCCAAAGTTAATTGAAAAAACTTTTGTACCTCCACATCCCAAAAAGTCAGCACCACCAAAAATTCCAAAAACGGAAGAACTAAAACCCGAAAAAGCGGATTCTAAAAAAATCGAAGAAGAAAAAGAAACATCTGAACCTGAAACGTTGATTAAGCCTAAAATACCACAGGAAAAAGTAGAATTAGCCTTAAACCCAGAAGATTTTATGGTGAAACCGCGCCCGAAAACAGTAACGGTTGTTCCTAAAGACGCTAAAAACAAATTAAAAACATCACCTTTTGCCCAAGTTACTAATCCAATGGAATTCAAAACACCTGTTCCAGTTACGCCCACAAAATTAATAAAAGCTAAACAACATGCTAGTTTTACTCCGACTAAAATAATTAATACAACAATAATTCCAAAAAAAAGTGAGGTTCCACCTTCAAAAGTTTTTGAGGTCCCTAAAGAGATTACACGACCTCCCACTCCGGTTAGTCCAACAGAACTTATAAAAACTAAAGCTAAAGTTGAAGCAGTAACGCCTTCAAAAATAATAAGCACCGAACCCCCTACTACGACACAAAAAACAGCGGAGCCTACAGTTCAAGCTACAATTACCGGGATTTCTATGGAACAAAGGGCTAATATAGAAAAATCTTTGATGGACTTAAAAATTAAAAAAGCTAATATTTCTAAGATGTCGTTGGACTTCGACATGAAAGAGCTGACAGGGGAAATTACAAGCGAAGAGTTTGAAGGAAAGAAGAGTAAAATGGAAGCGATTAAGGCAGATCTTAACCAACAGATTAAAGAATTGGAACAACTATTAAAGAACTAAATCAACTTTACAACTTTTTCTATTTGAATTTGTTGAGAAATTCAAAAAATAACATTTTCTCAAAAAATTTTTTATTTATATTTACTTAAACGATTTAAGATTATTCAAGAAAAACATCTTAAAGGTTTAAGTTATGACTCCAATTATTATTATGAAATTTGGTGGAAGTTGCTTAGTAGATAGAAGTGCTTTTGAGAAAATTCTCAAAATTTTAAAAATATATAAAGACGAAAAAAAAATAGTTGTAGCTTCGGCATTTAGTGGGATAACAGAACTACTATTAAGTACTGCCCAAAATGTAAATAATTCGAGGATCATCGATGATAACATAGCAATCTTAGAGAAAAAGCATTTTACTATGATTGAGCAAATCTTAAATGAAGACACCGAGCATTATATAAAAGCTAAAGACTGGGTTGATGAAAAGCTTAGCGACTTAGAAGATACATTTGCTGATATCAAAGAATTTGGGTTAGAGCCATATTATCAAGATTTAATCTTAAGTTTTGGTGAAATATTATCGACATACATTTTAAACCAGTACATATTGAGTAAGGGCTTAGAATCAGTGTACATTCCAGCAAATAAGGTAATAATTACGAACGACGAGTTTAATAACGCTTATCCTTTTTACAAATTAACGAACGAGCGAACTCGGAGACTAATAATACCTCTCTTAGAAAACCCCAAAAAAGACATAATTATTTGTATAACGGGATTTATTGGAAGAAATAAAATAGGTTATACTACTACTTTAGGAAGAGGTGGCTCAGATTACACAGCAACGATTTTAGCCCGTTCGATACATGAAGTAGGGATAGATAAAAATATAACAGTGATTCTATGGAAAGATGTTGATGGATTACTAACTATTAACCCTAAGTATGTTCCACAATCAACTCTTATTAGAAATTTAGATTACAACGAAGCTAAGCACATCGCGAATTTTGGGGCGAAAATTCTCCATCCTAAATGTCTTGAAGCGATCGAAAAGAAGAACATACCCTTAGAGCTTAGAAATTTTAACAAGCCTTTGCAAAAATTCGACTTTACAAAAATCTCGGTACTCACAGATAAAAACGAAATCAAAGGAATTTCCACGGTAGAAGATGCTGTAATTATAACCATTACTTCAGGAAGTTTAGTTGATATTCCAGGAGTTCTAGCAAAAATCTTTAAAGTTATGAGTAAAAACAGAATTAGCGTATCTTTAGTTGCTCAAAGTGCTTCTGAGATTAGCACTTCTTTTATTGTAAAAGGAATTGAAGCTGAAAAAGCTGTGGACGCTTTAATGAGTTCGGGATATTTTTCTGATTTTTTCGAAATCAAATTTGAAGATGTAGCAATCGTCAATATAACAGGATTTAAAATATTAGAAAATACGACGAAAGTCATTATTTTTCAAGCTTTAGAAAAGAAGAATATCCACGTAAAAGCTTTGGCTCAGAGTACCGAAGAATTAAATCTTTCGTTGGTAATTGAGAGACAAGACCTCATGGATGCGATTAAAATTATTCACGATGATCTATGTGAAGATTTTAAAAACATATAAATTCTTTTATCAAAAATTATTTCATATATTGTAGTTATTTTAAGATTTATGAGTTATTATTATGAAAATTCCAAAAATGATTACAAACATTCTAAATAGATATGAAAAGTATGGATTAAAGTACACTTTGGATTATATTACTATCCAATTTTTGTTTTTTTTTAATTATACTAAAATTGTAATGATAATGACAAAAAGGGAGATTAATTGTATTGAAAAATATCTTAAATCATCAGATACAATGATAGAATGGGGTGCTGGTGGAAGTACATTATATTTTAGTAAAAGAACAAAATTCTATGTAAGCATAGAAGATAGTAAAATATGGTACAAGAGGGTGTTAAAGGCTATCAACAAGGAACCAGACTTAAAGAAGAAAGTGGTAATTTTAAATATTAAAAGTAATGAAGCAAAGTCATTCCCCTCAAAAAGAAGTGAATTCATTGATTATATAGAAATTGTCAAAAAACTAAATCATAAGTGGGATAAAGTATTAATAGATGGACGAGCGAGGGTTCATTGTGGAAAAGAAGTTAAACCTTATCTTAAAAAAAAATCAATTATATTTTTGCATGACTTTCAGAGGTCTAAATATGAAAGCTTATTCGAATATTATGAATTGATTGAATCAGTTGATAAATTAGCTGTTTTAAAATTAATAGATCAGAGATCTAATTAAAATTTTTATTTTAATATTATTAATTAGTTAGAAAAAGAGTAAACTTAAATTATTGAGTTCTAGACTCGATGATTCTGCGTGTAAGTTCTGTAAAAGCCTCATCTACGTTAATACCTGTTTTTGCTGAGGTTTCAATATAAATGCTATTTTCGCCTTCTGCTAATGCTCTCGCCTCGTCCCGATCAATAACCTCACCAACATCCTCCAGTAAGTCGTATTTGTTTCCTATTAGTACAAACGGTATATCTTGACCGGCAAACTGACGGATTTCTGTTAGCCACTTTCTTACTTCAATATAGGTTTGTTCTCTTGTTAAGTCAAAAACTAACAAAGCTCCTGCGGCACCTTTATAAAATGTCGAACGTATGAACTCAAACCTTTGTTGCCCCCCAATGTCCCATATGGAAAGGGTTGCCACCTCTCCTTGCTTGAACTCAACATCTTTAGTCAGGATATCTACTCCAACGGTAAGCTTGTAGTTCGCCGCAAAACGGTTTTTGATAAACCTCTGAACCAGACTGGTTTTACCGACAGCGGCAGCTCCAGTTAGCAATACTTTCAGTTTAAAACTTGACATATAAATTCATTTTTTTTTTTAATTGAATATAATTAATTATCTTAAATATTAAATTTTAATTATTTAATTCTTTTTATACCATTCCAATAATTAAATATTATTTCTGATAGAAATTTAATAAATTTATTTCTTAAATACTTTTATGCTCCTTTTAAATTAAAATCTACAAAATTTAAATAGTCCTTTGTCTAATTTTGAACTAATTTTAATAAAGAATGTAAGTCTAAAAGTTCATTTATCTTTTAGGAATGTTTTTGTATTCTTTTAAATTAGGAAAAAGTTCTAGATTATGGTGAGGAAAATACATGGCTTCGGCGTATTGTATTTGGAAATCTTTTTCTATTGCGATTTCAACATAGTCTATTTTTTTTAGTAATTTACTGGCTTTTTTTCTCAAATTTATATTTAATAAACAGTTCTGAGCTCCTGTTCCCGCAGCGTTTCCAATTTGATAAATTTTTTCGTCTGAAATATCTGGAATCATTCCTATAAATTTTGCGTTATTTTTATTTATATAATTGCCAAAAGCTCCAGCTAAAAAGATTTGTTTAATTTCGAGTTTGGTGTTTCTTTTTCGATTTATATGGTTTAAAATTAATTGAGCTCCAGAAAAGAACGCTGCTTTAGCCATTTGTAATTCTCTAACGTCCTTTTGTGAAATTATAATATCTCTTTTATTTGCAGTTTCATCCTTCTTTACAATAATAAATTCGAAGATTTCATCGTTTTTTACAATTCTCTCGTGATCAATAAATAGTTTGTTGAAACTACCACTTCTGGTAATAATTTTAGCTTTTAGCATTTCTGCTACGGCGTCAATTATTCCAGAACCACAAATTCCAAGCGGTTTTTTGTTGTTTATCGTTGTATACTCAACGGTTAAATCGTCGGGGTTGATTTTAATTGTGTCGATCGCTCCAGCTGCGGCTCTCATTCCATCTTTTATGTGAGCTCCCTCTAAAGCAGACCCAGCTGCGCACGAGGCGGTGGTTAATATATCCCTATTACCAACAATTATCTCACCATTCGTTCCTACATCAATTGCTAAAGTTAACTCTGACTCTTTATCTATTTCTGAAGATAAAATTACGCCTATTGTGTCTGCTCCAACGAACCCAGCAATCAAAGGAAGCATATATGCTTTTCCTCCTCGAGAGATCTTAAGATTTATATCTTTGGAATTTAAATTTAATCCTCGCTTAATTACTGGCACATACGGGCTTAAACCGATATATGTAGGATCCATATTTAGAAAAATATGGTGCATAACAGAATTACCAACAACAGTGGCTTCATGTATATCTGAAGGTTTAATTTTAGCTTTTGCGCAATTTTTTTTTATTATATCATTTAAAGCGTCTACAACAGCAGAACTTAGTTTTAGAAGTCCATCTTCGTTGTCATTAACATATGTAATCCGGGTGATAACATCCTCTCCATAAGCTGTTTGTGGATTAAGTGCTGAGGCGACAGAATAGATCTTTCCGTCGTTCAAGTTTATTAGATAACCTACTAAAGTTGTAGTTCCAATATCAAACGCGATCCCGTAATTTCTATCAACTTTGTTACCCGCTTCAAAATCGATGATTTTATTGTTGTCGTATAGCGTTATTGTAATGCGATGGTTTTCTTCTCTTAAAATTTTAGGCAATTTCTTTAAAGCTTCAAATTCTACTAAAAGCGTATTAATATCTTTAATAATTCCGTTTTTAGACGAGAGGGAAATTAATACTCTTTCCAAATCTGGAACGGGATCGTCTAAATTTGGTTTATTAACTTCTACAAACAACTTCTTAACATTTGGATTTAGGCTAACTCCCTTATTTAAACCTGAAGTTAAAATCTTAAAATCTTCCACTAAGAGTTCTTGAGGTAAAAATATTCTAATTTGAGGTGGTTGCAGTGTTTCCAAGAGTGGAATTTGATTTTCCGCGATCTTACTTTGGCACGCTAACCGCCAGCTTTCATTGATCTCTGTTGGAGTTAAAAGGGCCTTCTCTGAATCTGTAGGAGAATTTAAATATTTATTTCCTTTTTGAACCATAATTTTACACTTACCGCACGTTCCAAGGCCTCCACATAGTGATCTAACACGGATACCGGAATTAATCAACAATTGGTAAATATTCTCGTCCCTTGAGCAGAATAGTCTTCTCGAGATCGGTTCAAAATCAATTGTTATTTTAAAAGTATTATTATTCATGGATTATACTCCCATATATCAAATAAAGAAATAAAGATTAAGCATCAAAAATGACACTAAAATGACTTTTAACGGTTATTTTTTGTTAGTAAGGTTAATCTATTAAAATATAAAAAGTTTAATTAATAAATCGGTTTAATTTATTGTAAGAAATAAGAATAATTTCACTCTAATCTTATTAACAATTCAATTTAAATTAAAAAACAACGAGTTAGTTTTAAAATGGAGAGAAATGAAATGTTGGCTCAAGAAGCTGTAAGATACTTAAGCTTAGCTCAGAGGTTTGAAAAGGAAGGTCATATAGAGAAAGCTATAGAGCATTACGGAGTTGCTGCGGATTATCTTAAAAGTAGCGGGTACTTGATGCAACGAATTGATGAGATTTATTCCCGAATTGAAGAATTAAAAAAATTCGTTAAGCAAGAGATTTTCTACCGCCAAGAGCATTCCAGAGCTCAAGTTGAGCAAATACAAGAACAAGCGTTTTCTTTATTAGATGGAGCTCAAAAATTAGAATCTGATGGATTTCTTGAAGATGCTATTGGTCAATATATGTCAGCAATTAGATTATTGGTTCAATCAGGGTGGACTGAAACTCAATTAAAGAATTTGAAGAGTAAAATAACCAATCTTGTGGGAAAATTGGAGCGACAAAAAATAATTCAAACACAAAAAGAAATTGAATCTCAACAACTAGAAACTGAGCCTCAGGTTGTTGGTGCGTTTGGCAAAAAGAAAATTGCTTCCAAGGCAGAAGAACTAAAAAGATATAGAGAAGAGAAACAACGAGAAGAACAAATTGAAACCGATGCTTTTGCGTTTATTGACAATGCAAAGTTTTTCGAAAAAGACAATAATTTTGATAAAGCGATAGAGAATTACGAAAAAGCTATTGAACTATTAAACTTAATAGGGTGGCAAACCCAGACACAAAATATAGCGCTAATAGTTCAAAAATTAAGAAAAGACAAAAAAGAATTTGAAATAATTAAGACACAGAAACCTTTAGAACATAGATATATAAAAGGAGAAGTAGAAATTAAAGGATTCGATGAATTAGAACTCGAAGAATTTAAAAAGGACGAAGAAAAGATTCAAGTAGAAGCGTTCAACCTAATAGATATTGGAAAAAAGCTGGAGCGAGAAAAAAAATACGATAAAGCTATAACCAAGTACGAAAAGGCAATAGAATTACTTAAATCCATAGAATGGGATTCTTATATTCAACCTATCGTTAATTTTATCAAAAGTATAGAAGAGAAGCAAAAATATGAGGAAATAACTGAAAGCCAGAAACAAAAGCGAGAAATCGATTTAAAAAGTCTCCAAGACAAAATATTCTTAAAAGAAAGAGAAGAGATTGTACAAACAGCAAAAGAGATAGAGCAAAAAAGATTACAATTTGAACAAAAAAGAAGAAAAGAAACTAGAAAAGAGAACGAATTTTTTACGACTTTAGATAACGCTGATAAGATTTTAAAGGAAAATAACGATTTTAATAAAGCTATTGTAGAATATCAAAAAGCGTTAGAACTTTTAAGAGGTTTAGGAGCGGGGTGGGAATCGTATGCAGGAACAATTAAGTCTACAATATCTAGTATAAAAACATTAAAAGAAACTCAGATAGAAAAAGAATTGGAACAACAAAAGAAATTAGAGCGACGAAGTAAAGAAGATTTAAAATTCCAACAACATATTTCAATAGAATTAGCGAAGGAACGAGAGAGAATTAAACAAAGGGAAATTGCGTTAGAATTAAAAAGGGACGAAATAGAATATAGAGAACAACGAAAAGACGCTGCGTTTAAGGCTTTAGAAGAAGCAGAAGAATACATAAATCAATCTAACTTAGATAACGCGATATTAGCTTATCAAACTGCTGGAAATATTTTTGCTGGCATCCAATGGAATGAAGAATTACATTTAATTGAAGATTCCATAAGAAATCTAGAAAGTAGGAAAAAAGAGCAATCTTTAATGAAGCAAAAGGATTTACAGAGATCTATTGACAGATATAAAGCAGAACAATCTTTTCAGGAACAGATATCCAAACAATTACAAGAAGAGCGTGATAGTTTAAGTAAAAAACAGATAAAGTTAAGGGAACGAGATGCCGAATTAGAACATCGAGAAAGGAGAAAGGAAGAAGCTTTTAAAGTATTAGGCGAAGCGCAGAAGTTATTGGAAAAAGAAAATTACGAAAAGGTTATAGAATTATACCAATTAGCAACAAACATTTTTGCGGAAATTCAATGGTATGATGAAGTTGAAAATATTGGAAATGCGATTGTTGAGATAGAAAATAAAAAGCGTGAGACTGGAATTAAAAAAAAAAGGGATATGTTAGCTTTCATTAAAAAAGAAAAAGAGGATAGAACGTTTCAAGAGATTACAATTAAAGAAATGAAAGTTCAAAGAGAAAAGTTAAAACAAAAAGAAATTACTTTAAGAGAACGCGAAAAAGAAGTCATATTTAGAGAAAAACGAAAAGAAGAAGCCTTCAAAATACTAGAAGAAGCGCAAAATTTTCTCTCTTTAGGGGAGTTTGATATGGCAATTGAAAGTTATAGAAATGTAAGCGAGATCTTTGCTCAAATTCAATGGGTAGAAGAACTACCGTTGATTAGACAAGCTATTAGCGACATAGAAATAAAAAAGAAAGAGAAAGAGCTATGGAAACAAAAAGCGTTTCAAGAAGCGATCAAAAAAGAAACCGCCCACAGACAATTTCTTGACCACATCAAACATCAACGAGAAATAGAAAAAATTAAAATACAAAAAGAGAAGGAATTATTTGTAGAAAAGAAGGAATTAGTTGCAGAAACCATTGCAAAAGAGAAAGAGGCATTCAGAGTTATTGACGAAGCTGATTTTTTACTAAGACAAGAAAGCTTTGACGAAGCTTTACAATCTTATCATAACGCTCTTAGCATATTAAATGATATTGGATGGACAGGAGGTTATATGACCTTATTAGAAGATACAATTCGGTTAATCCAGATCAAAAAGAAGGAAAAAGATCAGAGAATTATTCGAGAAAGGGAACGTTTAAAAAAACAAATAGACGACGAAAGAGAGTTCGAGAGAAAAATAGCTGAACATCTTCAAAGTGAAAAAGATAGGATGATATCTAAGAAAATAGAGCTTCGAAAAAGGGAAGATTTAGTAAATTACATGGAACAACGTAAATTAGAAGCCTTTAAAATTATGAATAAAGCAGAAGTGTTATTAAAGCAAGGGTTGTACGAGCAGGCTATAGACTTGTATTATCAAGCAGAGTTGATTTTAACTCAAATCCGATTTCCAACGGATTCAATTAAAGAAATGATTCGCAAGATACAAGAGAAAAAACACAAAGATGATTTAGCAAAACAACATGAATTTGAAATCATAATAAAAAAAACTGAGGAAGAAAAGCATTTTCTACAAACTATTGTAGAAAGTATGAGGTATGAAGAAGAAAAAATGAAAGCGAAGCAAATCAAACTTAAAGAACGAGAAGAACTGAAAATCTACTTGGAAAAGCGTAAAGACATTGCATTTGAAATATTTGATGAAGCCAATGTCTTTGTAAAACAAGGAAAATATGATAAAGCGCTTGAATATTATAGAAGCGCGGAATTAATATTAAACGAAATTCAATTTCCAACAGATTCAATTAAGGAATTAATCGCTAAAGTCAAAAAGAAAAAACGAGAACATGAATTGCAAAAACAAAAAGAATTAGAATTTAAAGTTCAAAAGGAGCGCGAAGAAATCGAGTTTCAAAATAAAGTTGCTGAGGATATAAGGAAAAAAAAAGAGCGCTTAAAATTAAAGCAGATCGAAATTGGAAATTTAGAATTGTTACAAACTAAACTTGAAAAGAGAAAAGATGAGGCTTTTCTGGTTTTAGAAAAAGCGGAGCATTATATTAATAGATTAGAGTATGATCTAGCTATTGCAAGTTATAGAAAAGCAATGCTAATTTTAAACGAAATCCAATTTCCAACAGATTCTATTAATAACATGATTGAAAAAGTAGTCAATCTCAAAAAACAGAAAGAACTTGACGAACTACATAAATTGCAAAGAGAATTAGAGAGGCTTAAAGAAGAGAAACATTTACAAGAAATATTAGAAGAGAGAAAAAAGCAAGAAAAAGAGAAAAAGATTGCGCAACAGTTAGCTCTTCAACAAAGGGAAAGAGTAGTACAAAATCAATTAACTAACAGAGAGGCTGCTTATTCTCTTCTTGAAGAAGGAGTAGAGTTTCTTAAGAGAGGATTTCCTAATTTTGACAAAGCAATATCGTTGTATATTCAAGCAAGAGATTTACTGGCCGAAAAAATTGGTTGGGAACCTGAGATTAATAATTTGAATATATTGATAAAAGATCTCATTCAACAGAAAGCAGATTTTGTAGAAAAGAAAAAATTGGAAGCAGAGGCTAAAATTAAAAGGCAGCGCGAGTATGAAGTCTTTAGAGAAGAGATTCAAAAACGACGTATAGAATACGAAATAAAAAAGAGAGAGCAACAACTAAAGGTAAAAAGATTATTCGAATCTAAACGAGATGCGGAGATAACTAAAGAGAAAGGTTTAAGGCTAATAGACGAGGGAAAACAGGCTGCAATCGTATATGACTTTAAAAAAGCTTATAAAAAGTTCAACAGCGCTATTAAAAAGTTTAACCAGATTGGATGGATTGAACAAATAAAATACATTAAAAAAGAGATTGAAAATACACGACTCTTTGAACAAAGAACAAAAGAAGAAGATTTGAAAATCCAAAAGATTCGCGAAGATTTAAAAATTCAAAGAAGAAAGAAAGAGCGCCAAGTAAAGGAAGAAGAAATTAAATTAAAAGCGGTAGTTGGAGAAGTAAGCGATTTATCTATTGAGGTTTCGAAGTTAATTGAAATTAAAATGCAACAAGATGAGTTAAAAACCCAACAAAAAAGCAAACAAATCGTATCCGAGTCAAAAGAATTTCGAAAGGATATGAAGGAATTTATTGATCTAAAGCAGGAACTTATGAATGAATTATCGAAATCGAAGGAAGATGAAGAGAAGAGAAAAGAGGAGCACAAATTAGATAAAGATAAAGAAAAAGCGGACGAAATAAAGAAAATGCTTAAAGAAATATCGAAAAGAGAAAAAAAATAGGTTCAAATTATTCTTTACCATCTCTTTTTTTAAAACTTAAAGTTAATTTTCTGATGTAAATCAGACTAATAACGTTAATTCCTAATAAGATTATAAATGCTATATTTCTATATCCAAAAACTAGTCGTATCAAAAAGCTTCCTGAAGCTCTTTGAACTAATTTTACCACCAAATAATAATTTTGAACTTCACTCGCGAAAACACCCATTCTTTTGTCAAGATTATCCGGAATTAGTTGGTTTATGGTGTGAGATATTAGAATTGGAGATCCATATTCGTTAGAATCCATGTTGAATAAATACATTTCAGCTTGCGCCGATTCAAGTTGATTTAATTCAAAAAAGTAATGATTTGGTCTAAGTTTAATCGGTAGGCAATAAACGCTAAAGTTTTGGTTTAGAGAAAACCCTATTTCCGTACTTTCATTAATTAATATTGGGTTATTTAAAGCGTCTAAGGCGGCGTAACCTTGTATAATCCCCCACCCTTGTATATTATCTTGAATCACTCGTGGATTGACCGTCTTAAATGAAGTTAATGAGATTATGCTTTTTAGTTGGAACGGAGTTAAAGTCTCATCTTTTTCCAACATCAACGCTGCTAATCCCGCAACGAAAGGCGTTGCTCCAGAAGTACCGGATCCGTAGCTATAGCCATTTTGAAAGTCTTTGTCAGCACCAATTACACCAACAGCGGGAGCGCACACATCTGGTTTTATGACGCCTTCAAAAGTCGGACCTTTCGCGCTACTTGGATACAAGTTTCCGTCGTAATCTACGCCCCCAACAGCAAGAACCGCCTTATCTGAAGCGGGAGCGTTAATAGTCCCATCTCCATAATTTTTAGAAGAGTCCCCATCATTACCTCCAGCTGCAACGACTAGTATTCCGTTGTCAATAAGGGTTCTAGTTAAGTTATGAAGACGGGCAATTTCATTGTGATTATCAGGTTCTGGTTTTGCTCCAAAACTCATACTAACAATTTTTATATCGAAAACATCCTTATTTTGAACAACCCAATTAATCGCATTTTCCAATATGGAAGTGTTAGTTTCTCCAGTACTATCAAAAATTTTCAATATTACCAAATTGATATCTGGTGCTACCCCTTGATATTCGCTACAATTTCCTCCTAAAATTGAAGTTGCCCATGTTCCGTGACCTTGATCGTCTCGTGGAACACTTGATTTATTTTCAATAACATCGTAGAAGCTAACAATTCTTTCAAACCAATCTAATTTACCACTATTTGTAAACACACTATGATTTGCAAAAATTCCTGTGTCTAATACCACAACAGTTATATTTTTTCCCGTTAATCCATTATCCCAAAGACTATCTTGCAGGCCAATATAATCTTGTGCGTTGTAAGTAGAACTAATTTTTATTTCACTTGATGAAATATGGGATGTATTATCAACATTCGAACATTTTAAGCGCGAGTCGATTATTTGAGGAAACTCATAATCTTTTATTCCTAAAACGATAAATTGGGTTATTGGAAGCGTTAAAATGATTAAAATTACTATAAATTGCTTTTTCAATAAGACGCACTAAAAGAATTTATATTTCTATGAAAAATTAATAATATATAATATTATAAAAATTAAGGATATTTATAATGACGGTAAACAAGGAAGATATCAAAAAATCGCGAATGTACGCAAGACAGCAATTAATTGATGGGTGGGACCAAGAGATTGTTAGCAAAGGTAGCGTTATGATTATCGGAGTTGGGGCTTTGGGTTGTGAAATAGCAAAAGACTTTGCCTTAATGGGAATTGGGAAAATAGTATTGGTAGATTTAGATACTATCGAAACGTCCAATCTTTCCCGTCAAATGCTGTTCAAGCCGGGCGATGAAGGTCGTCCAAAGGCAGAAGTAGCCGCAGAAAGATTAAAGGAAATGAATCCTTTTTTAAAAATCGATTTTTATTTTGAAAAGCTCCAAAAATTACCAATGTCGGTTTATGAAGAATGCGACGTTATCATTGCCGCTTTGGATAACTTTAACGCAAGGTTAGATTTGAATAAAATTTGTTTAAGGATAAAAAAACCTATGGTAGAGGGGGGAACCGTGGGATTTGAAGGACATGTACAAATTTTTCTTCCAGAAGGTTCTGGTCTTCAATATAAAAAGAGAGAAATCGAGATCGAAAAAATTGTCGACAATGAAATGTGGGAATTTGACAATCCGGAGTATTTAGACGCTCAGAAGGAAATAGAGCAACTAGAATATTTAATTGATAGGTTAAAGCAAGAAAAACTTGAGCCTTTTAGAAGACTAGTTAGAAAAAAAGTTGAAGAAGAATTTGATAAAAAATACGCTAGTAAAGTTTTGGATTTAACACCTTGTTATCGTTGTATGGTTCCTATTCCACCTGCAGACGATAAATTGGTCGCGGCGTGTACTTTAAAAGGGCTCCCAAGAAATAGGAACCACTGCGTTATAAAAGCAGAAGTACTATTCGAAAAAGAATACGGCTTTAAACCTGATATGAACATGGACGATGATGTAGTAAAACTGAAGGCTTTTGCACAGAAAGAATTGATAGATTTAAGAAAAAGAGTGTTTAATGAAAATCTTTCTCCCGAAAAGTTAGAAAGTCTATCTTCTGAAGAAATTCAAGAATGGAAAGATAATATTAAAGATACTTTCGGACCTGATTATAAGTTCGAAGAAATGGAAAATATTTTAGGAAATAAAATTGCGGCAATTCAATCCGTAAGCTCTATTATTTCTAGCATACAATCCCAAGAGGCGTTAAAAATATTATTTCGAATGCATGGAAGGAATATTGGCCCTCCAATGGACCCTCCTTACATCAATTATAATGGGGTGTATGGGCAATTCGACCATCTAGATGTAATTAAAAGGGAAGATTGCCTTGCCTGTGGAGACATTGAAGGAGAAGAAAATGTTCAAATCGTTGTCCCATTTGATGCGAACATAGGGTATGTGTTTAAAGCTATGAGAATAAGTGGACATAATTTAGAACCCATCCTATGGTTGATGACTAATGCGGTGAACAAAGAAATGCTTTGGA
This sequence comes from Promethearchaeota archaeon, assembly GCA_030615145.1. Lineage (GTDB taxonomy): Archaea > Asgardarchaeota > Lokiarchaeia > Sigyniarchaeales > SOKP01 > SOKP01. Next base: position 16,529 of record JAUWZT010000023.1, read on the forward strand.
ATCCTTATATGAGCGGGGAATTTAAAGACCCAAATATAAAATTGACGGCTCTAAAAATCAAAAATAACGATGTTATTACTCTCACTCCTCTGGGAAAGGCAAAAGTAGAATCAGAGATTAAAAAATATAATGTCATAATAACATACATGTAAATTATTCAGATGAATTGCCTTTTCTTAAATTATTAGACCTTCAAAATGACTAAAAATATTTTAAATAATATTATCAAATATATTTTGATTAATTATTTGTGGCAGCAGTCCGAATGTCTCTATCCCATCAACACTTACGGAATTTGGGAATATTTTTTTCATTATATTATAACCAGCCTTTACTTCGGCATTGATGAGCGTACCATTGGAAGTTCTAAATAACCCCCGACTAATTCTTTTACCTACATATTTCTTATAATTAAGATCTCTAGGATAGTTGTAAGTTTTATATTTATATTTGAATTTAATTTAATGGAAGAATAAAATATGAAACCATTTCATGAATATATGAATGAATATAGAAAACAGATGGAGAAAGGAGACATCAAAGAAGCATATAAAGGATTGATGGAATATATTATGGAATTGAGATTGTATTTTAAAAAAAAATATCCTGATTATTTCGTATCTGGGAGTATTTATTATGGATATATGGATATGTCGTATTTTTCCTTCTTCCCAGAGTCATTAAAACTTCGAAAATTGAAAGTTGCGATAGTTTTTATTCATGACACATTTAGATTTGAAGTTTGGTTAGCGGGATATAATAAACAGATTCAAACAAAATACTGGAAATTGTTTAAAGAAAGTGATTGGAATAAATACCACATTCCATCAACGATAAAAGGTGTTGATTCTATTATAGAGTACATTTTAGTTGAAAATCCAGATTTTAGTGATTTAGATACATTAACAAAGCAAATAGAGAGAGGAACATTGAAATTTATTAAGGATGTTGAGAACTTCTTAATAATATCAAAGTAGAAATATAATAGAAATTAGTCAATTGAATTTAAAATTCCTCAATTTACTTATTTTATTATACTATATCAATTCATTTTTACAACTTTTAACAAGGTTTATTAGATCGTCAATATAATGAGCTTCAATTCCCGCGTTAGCACCAGTCGCTAAATCTTTTTTTAAATCACCGAAATAGATTATATCTTCTTTGTTGACCTTGTAATGTTCCATAATCCGTAATAATCCTTCTGGTTCGGGTTTCCAACTTCTTACGTCTTCTCTTCCTAAAATAAAGTCAAATTTACCGCTTATCCTTGCTAATTCTAAGGATTTCTTAATGGTTTGTCTTGTATTTAAGGATAAAATGGCTAGTTTAGTCCCCCTTTTTACGCCAAATAATTTTGCATTATTGATAAAGTAGATTGTCTCTTCAATAGGTTCGTTCTTTTCTATGTTATCAATTTCGTATTGCTTAATAACGTTAAAATTATGTTGTAATTCCGCTTCGTCGCCTTTTTCGACAATTTCACTAAGGCAAGCAGAAATGCTCGTAAATTGACAGTCATCTTGAAAATGTTCGGAATAACGATCGTTTAAAACATCTTTTAATGAATGCCAATCTGCTGCTAATCTAACGATCGTACCATCTAAATCGAACACAATTACTTTCTTATCTTTAAAAGTAAATTTTTTCTTTTCAGGCATGTTTCAAATTCAACAAGATTAATGAATAATTAAGTTAATTTTATATAGAAATTAAGTTTTCGTTATAAATATTCAAATCAATTTATAAACGCGAATAATACATTGCTTTATACCCAATTTTGTGAAATGGACATTCTTTTATACAAACTGAACATCCCGTAGTTTCGTAAAAATATTCAATACATTTTTCTCCATCAATTCGAGTTTTTATACCATTTTCCTTGATAATTGGCTCGTAGTAAATCGCGTTTACAGGGCACATTTGAACGCATCTTTTGCATTTATTACAAAACTCATCTATCTCAAAATTTTCTTGAGAGACCTCAGGAAGAGGGGCTATGTTTACAGAAATCATGGATAATCTCTGCCTTGGACCGAATTTTTTAGTTATTAAAAGACCTTGCGTTCCAATTTTCCCCAAACCTGCTTTTACTGCCATCGCGGGGTAAAGAATTGGACCACCAAGTGGATGGCACGCTATTGCTCTATAACCCTTAGATCGGATAAAATCTGCTAATTTATTTGTCGCCTCACCTAACTCTGCGTAGATGTTTAAAGATTCTAACCCTGCTGGAGGTTCAGGAGCCATATCTATAGCTTCGTAATCCATTTCCATTCCTAAAACAATTCCATTCCCGTATAGAAATTCGATTCCGTTTACGTAATCGTTCTTAAAAATAAACTTTTCTTCCACAGGAGCAAATCCTACAAGATCAATTCCTAAAAGCTTCGCTTGCTCGATAACTCCTTCCCAAAATTCTTTAGGTGCGGATTGAACATTGTCGGGTAGGTTTTTCATCTCTCTTTTGTAATCTATTTTTGCTCTTTGAACAGTTTTGAAGAGTTTCGGAACTACAATCTTAGCTTTGTCAGATAATAGTCCCTTAAATTCTCTTATATCAAATTTATTCAGCTCAATTAATCTAGAATCTAACCCTTTTGATTTTTTTAGCAACTTTATCACTCAAAAAATAATTATTTGCTTTAATCCAGTTAGTTTTATAAATATTTTTATTATAATAATGGAACTTTTCTGTATTTAATCAATCTACGTTGGACTTATGAAGCGTGTTAAAAAAGAAGAGATAATAAAATTAATAAAAATAAGCTCAATCCATGGCGTACTTAGATGTCCAGGACTTAGCTTTAGATTGAAACTTTTTCAGAGCCCTGAAATATTGTTCTCCAGCCTCGTGATTAAGCGGGTCTCCAGGGTTAAAGAAGGGAGGCTCTACATGCATCATACCCTTTAAAGCTTCTATTATATTGGTTAGAGTTTTTGAAGGCGTCCAACCTGATGCCCCTGTCGAAGCGTCGACCTTCCCTACTAAATCGGGATTAATTAAATCTAAACATATATTAAGCTTCCCGGGAGGTATGCTACTATCGATATTTGGATGCCACATAAGGGTTACCGCGTATGCATTTCTCCGAAATAGACTAATTATCTAATTCAATGGAGGTGCAAACGGGTAATTCTCCGGGAACTTGATCTCAAAAATGAACTTTCCTTTATAATAAGGTGTTCCTTCTTTTCCGATGATTGTAAGCCGGAGGTGATCGATACTACGCCCCCATGGTTCGATGATTACATTACTATCGTCTTTGTACGTTTCGATGGATTCAGTATAATCAGTTTCTTCTCTCATAATACTCACTTTTCTTTTAAAATATTAAAACAATATTAAATATATAGTTAGGGTTTTCTTTAAAAAATATTGTGTTAATTTCGATTTTTGTTATAAATCGGATAAATTACAAAATTTAGCAAGATTCAAAAGTTTTGTTTTTACAAATTATGAATTCCCTTTATTGTTGTTAATTCTATTAGAAAATCGTAAAAATTATATGATTATTTAAATTAAAAAATATATTGATATTTTTTCTGTCCCCCCATAGCTCAGTTGGTTAGAGCGCGCGGCTGTAGATAAATATCGCATACTAAGGTTTTTGCCTATGAAGTATTGTCAGCCGATACCGCGAGGTTCCCGGCTCAAACTCCCTTTCTGCTTTAGGATGGATGAGATTCCGGGTGGGGGGACTACATTTTTCATTTCAAAAAAGGTTTAAATCAAACTCTATTTGAGTTTCTTCACCTTTCTTTTGATGACAATTATTAAGAGACCTATAAGATGCGCGCTAAGAAGTATAAAAATTCCTATATCGTATCCTAGAATAGCTTGCTCGGCACTTTGAATAATTAGATCCAACGATAGGTCGTCTTCTGCATTTAATTGGACCAAAACGTAATTATTGTATAATAGACTTACTTTACCAGGGTTTGTGGATAGATTAAGAGATAATTCGGTTGTACCATTAATCCAAATATCTTGACTATAAATCTCATATCCTGATATGTCATAGATGGCTAGAGGAACTTGTTGCGAATACGCATAATCGTTCAGGGGCATGTTAATATCTTCAATTGTTAGATTTAAGATCTTCGTTGATGCATTGTAATTATGCTCCGAGAATGAATATTTTGGAAGATAGGGGTTATCGAACCACGGGAAAAAGAACCAATCTAACGATTGCCCTACTACAGCTTCGAATGCTTGCTGTATATCTGACAAAACCACGAGCTTAAATTTGTAATTCTCAAAATAATACCTTAATCCAGCGATGAAATTTGAATGCCCTATAGTTTGGCGTAATTTTTCGAAGATAAGAGGTGCTTTAGTATATGCAACATACCAATAATCAGTATTAGTATCTATACATTCGTAAATAGTTTGGTTGATCTTTGAACCCATCACCATTTTCACAAAGTAGATTCTAACTTCTTGAATATAAGGTGTACTTTGGAAGTGTTCCCAATCTCCGTAATAATATTCACCGTAATAGTCGGTCGACCAACACGTAATACCTTCGTCTAAAAAGCCCACATCGATTTCGTCGTTTCCTACTAAGTTATACCACCATTGGTGGCCTAATTCATGGGCAATAAGCAATTCTAAATAATGTCGCTTATATGAAAGGGAGGCATTCCAATTGTCCATAGATTCGGTTATATAAACTTGATTTGGATATTCCATACCCCCATACCAAGTATATTCTTCCACAACATTAAGGGTTGGATAAGGATAAGTTCCAAAAGTGTTATTATACAGAGAAAGCGCTTGTTCGGAGTAATTTAAGGCAAAAATTGTCCATATATAGCCAGATTTAGGAAGATAATAAACTGAAAGGTTTACTCCATTTGAAATTTTCGATTCTACTTGAAAGTATCGAGAAGCTGAAAAGGTGACCTCTCGAACGGGATAAATGGGGTTAAAACGATAGAAGGTCGTT
>JAUWZT010000218.1 GCA_030615145.1 Promethearchaeota archaeon
CGAAAATACTAAAATCTATAGTTTACTGCAAGGAGTTAGAGGAGAACCCTCTTCTGATATTGATGCAATAATAGAAGTTTTGTTAAGACTATCCCAACTTGTAAACGATTTTCCGGAGATTGTGGAATTAGATATCAATCCACTACTTTCATTTGTTAAAGGGTATAGTGCTGTTGATATTAAAATTACGATTTCGCGTTAATATAATAATATAATTAAATCTAAAATAATAATAAAAAAAGTTAAAAAGAAGTGAGTAAAGTGGTAAAAGCATTTTATTTGTGCTCTTTAATAGAAAGAGCTGGAAAGAGCTTTCTTTCCATTGGTTTTATTCAGAAATTGCAGAAAGAAGGGAAAAGATTTGCGTACTTTAAACCGATTGGGTGCCCAAGAGGAGCGTATAGTTCCAAGGCGGACAAAGACATTGGGTTCATTTTGCAAAATGTCTATAAGGATCGAAGTCCTTATGATTTGGTTTGCCCAGTTTCTATTCCTGATTCATACTATATTGATTTAGTTGATTCTAATAAAAAAACAGAGTACCTAGAAAAGATTAAATCGACATACGACAAAATCGTTAAGGATGTTGATTACGTAATTGTAGAAGGAACACCTTCAATTCGAAAATTTGTGAGGGTGGGAATCGATGATGTCAGTATCGCACAAGCTTTAGGCATAAATGACTTAATCTATGTCTCTCCCGAATCTTCAGATAATTGTATAGATGATATATTTTTTACGAAAAATTACTTTGAATTCAGGAACGTTAGGATGTCTGGAATAATTTTTAATAAAATTGACTTTGAATACATAGCAAGAATCAGAGAGCTTCAAAATGACCACATTGCTAAGTATAACTTACCGGTATTAGGTATAATAGAAAGGCGCATTGAATTATTTTCTCCACGTGTGAAAGAAGTGTTGGAGGCAATAGGCGGTGAATTTATCAACGAATTAGCGTCAGCAGGCTTGAATAATACTGTTGAAACTATTATCATCGGAGCCATGAATGCCCAGGCCGCTCTAAAATATTTAAGGCAAGTTAAAAAAGCTGCTGTAATTACGGGTGGAGATCGCGCAGATCTTGCGTTAGCGGCGTTATATGAGGATGTGTCCGTGCTTATTTTAACTGGTTTTATACAACCCGATGCAAAGGTGATAACAGTAGCCAATGAGAAAAATATTCCAATAATCCTAAGCCCCTCTGATACATATACGACAATGAGAAATCTTGAGAGATTGAAGCCGGGAATTCAAGAAGAGGAAATTGGTCTAGTCTTAGAACTAGTTGAAAAACATTTAGATTGGGACCTTTTGTTAAAATAATTACCCTTTTAATTTTTTATTACAATAATAACTCTTACATTTAAACATTATACCAATAGGAAAGGAGATATCAGTTTATCTTCTCTTTTTTATTTTTCTTTCTTACTTTTTGAACGGAATTCAATGTCCACTATAAGATTTGGGAGGTTGTATTTTTTTAAATTATTTCTAATAGCTTCAAAACCAGAACACTGACCCCATTTAAATTGAAACTCACATTTTTTACATGTTTTATATAACCCATATGCGTGGTAAATGTTTAAAACAGTGAGGATAGTACTAAAAACTAAAAGTAAGATTATAAAATTTATAAAAACTGAAAAATTCAAAGAGAAAATCCCCCAAAATATTAAAGCTAAACCAATTCCGATAAATATTTTTTGAATAATTTTTATAATTTTAATTTTCGTAACTCCTGTAAAACTTAGAAAAAAGGTTGACATAAACAGAATGCCAAAAATTATTAAATAATTTGAAGGAATTGATTCGTTTAGTTTAAAAACTCCAAGAATTATTATCGTTATGAACAAAGTAGGATATCCAATAAAACACCCAATGCAAAATTCGTGTTTGCGAAGTTTAATTGCGTGTCCCTTGAAATTCTCGCATTCGGGGTGGTGTCTAAGAAAAATCGAACCAAAACTTTTAATGACAAAGAAAGTTTCTGATAACTTGCTCCTTTTTTTCTCTTTACCTTTCATTATATCGATAAGTAAAATTAATCGTTAGAAATTAATTACAAAAAATATGTGATACATCCTATAAAGACCATGTCTTAGTTCAAATAAAATGTTTGTTCTCATCAAATTTTGCATGAAGAAGCAAGATTAAAGCGCTAACCTAAATCGATTGAAAAATTGCTAAAAACAAACATTACTTAACAAAATTGTTGAATTTTATCAAAAGAAAACTTAAAAATCACAAAAAAGCTATATAAATGACTTTTTTATTTATAGATGATTTATGCTTTTATTGCATATCAACATTATTTACCAAAAAAAGTTAACGATATTGATAATGCAATTTCCGTTTTCGTTACTTTAATTTTCCGAAATAATTCCCATAACGATCGAAAATGTACGGAAAAAGTCATGATTTAAATATTAAAAATCATATTTCTATCATAGAAACATAAAAAAAAAAGTTTTGATGAAAAATGGCTGTAAAAGTAAATGAAAGAAATATTGACGATGTATTTGATGAGGAATACAAAAACATAAGAGAATCTTTATTAGGCTTAAAAGATATTTTTAAAATTAATCTTTTAGAGAATAATATATATTATAAATGCGCTAACGATAATCTTGAATCCATACATGAAACTATAATCAGTCTATTAAAACATATGTACTCGCCTCGAGAAGTGAGAATGAGGTTGCGCGAGATCGAATATGACGCGCTTGAAGCCCAAGAAAGCTACATCTAACAGTATTCCTTTTTTAATCGTTTATTAAAAATATTTGTGTGCTTTCCGTCAAATCTGTTACTTATTATTACTAAATTTATATATTAAGAAAATAAGTTTGTATTTTATTATTTCCAAATTGAATTTAATTCCCAAATATCGAGAGAACTCACTTTCACTTTTCCTCCTGTTACAAAAAGATCAATATTAAACGGTAAGTTGCGTTTGGAAATGATTTGACCCGTAATACATTCACGATGGTTTGCAAAAACTTCGATAATCGAATTGTCAATAAATATATGCAAGTTCAATTTCTTACTATTATTTTCAAGAATGAAATAAACTTTATCTTTGCCAGACCATAAAACATTATTTGATTGGTCATATCCGATTGATTCAGCTTGATTTATAGATTTGGAATTAAATAATTGAATTCCAAAAGACTCTGCATCAAATAATTCAAACTTTACCATGATTTCTAAATGTTTACTTCGAATATTTTTTAAAATCTCCTTAGAATTTTGAGAAATTAAGATGTTGCTAAATTTATAATGCCTTTTCCTCAATTTTTCGAGCTCAGGTAATGGGGCGTATCTTAACTTGTTATCTGGACCTAAACTCAATATCCGTGGTAAGGACAAACAACCATTCCATCCTTTAATGCCTGTAGCACGAATCCATGCCCATAATACTACTCTATTGTGTGGGTCCTTCATTACATTGGTTGCGTAGAACAAACGACCGTGATCTAAAGTGCACCACTGATTTGGAGTAAAAGAATTATTATTGTAGTCTCCTACAGCGTAGATAACTTTTTTATGAGGGGATACAATAAGTATGTATTTATCCTTGATTGGAAAGAAATTTGGGCATTCCCAGTTCTTACCTTTCTTCCTATCTTCGATACATAATGGACCAATAAATTCCCAAGTGTAGAAGTCCGACGATTTATAAAGTAAAACTATAGGTCTTCTTGGATTAATTAAGTGTCCTCCTAAAACAGCATACCATTCGTTACTTTCTTTCCATACAAAAGGATCGCGCCAATCTTCCACATCTAATTTCTTATGAATTTTATGGGTCATAACAGGATTATTTTCGTATTTTTGCCAAGTCACCATGTCATCTGAGCTTGTAGCGATCCACTGTTCGGCTTCAGTAGCGGGTGGTTTATTAGGCCCTATACTAGTGTACAATATTGTTGGTGTGTCGTTAATAACGATACAACTTCCGGAAAAACAGTGAGTCTCACCTTTATCTACAGAGGGAATCAATGCTATTGGTAAATGCTCCCATTGAACTAAATCTTTACTTTTAGCGTGACCCCAATGAATATTTCCCCATTGCGCTCCATAAGGGTTATGCTGATAAAAAATGTGGTATTCTCCTTTATAGTAAATGGGACCGTTTGGATCGTTCATCCAATTAGCTGGGGCGATAAAGTGATATTTTGGCCTTAAAGGGCAATCTTCTGCTCTTAAACAAGTGTTTTTATACATTTCAAAATAAGGTTTCTTTTCATTATTTTTATCGATTAATAAAACTAAAATTTTGAAAACTATTTTTAATTTTCTAAATGAATAGCAGTTTAATGAATATTAAGATAAAGAATCCAAAATTCAGAATTCTGAACCGCAATTAGGGCAAAATTTCGCTTCAGCAGGTAATTTTCCACCACAATTAGGGCAAAAATTTGGCTTCGTTATCGTATCCATAGTTTTTCTTGTAGAAGTAGATGGTGCTTTACTATGATACGCTTCTTTCAGTTTTAATATCTCTCTATCTAATTTAGAGCTATTTTTTCTCGATTTTGAAAAAACTACAGTTAGTACCCATAAAATTATTATTGGTACTACAAGGTAAGTGATTGAAATAATTAGAGTTATAAATGAAAAAACATAACTCCCATAAGGATCCACTGGGATAAAAGTTAGATAAAAAATGAGATATAACACAAATCCGCTTGTGACCAATATAGCTAAGCCTAAAGAAACTTTGTACATCCAATCAAATTTTGTATCTATTAAGTTTTCTTCTGTATTTTTTGTCTTATTAAGAATAAAACTAATTCTAAATTTGTTACCTGAAATATAAGAACCAATTAGGACAAGATTGTCTGATGAATTAAGTATAGGCTTTTTTCCTGCTGAAAAGCAATAATGAACGTTACCTTGATTATCTTCGAGCATGAAGGCTAAATTGCCCGATTCAGATTTAACGAATTGTTTTATTCTTCCTTCTAACACTGCTGTGCGAAATGACATGTTGATTTCTTCTCAATAATAAAAACTTTTAATTGAAGATCAAATATTTTGAAGTAATACCTCTTTTAAAACTTTTATTTTTTCCTTTTTCTAAATCC
>JAUWZT010000045.1 GCA_030615145.1 Promethearchaeota archaeon
CTACCGACAAGGGATAAGTAATCTTCATCGTTATTTTTTCGTCCTTAATTACCACTTCGTCGGGATTAATTAAGTTTTCTCTTACTTCTTTATCCGCAAAATCTAAAACAGAAGGAAAATTTGAATCTGGGGCGATGTAAAGCCAAAACTTAAGATTTCCGTAATGATCTATTATAGTTGGAGAATCGCTTTTCATGATAGTAACTCCTTCGAAAATTTATCTTTTATTACTTTATTTATCTTTTTTGCCATTATTTAAACCTTTTCACGTAATTAATATAGTATAACTTTATCTCTAAAATAAATACATTAACCCCCAAAGATTATACTATTGGAAAGGTTAAAGATTTCAAAATATATTCAGTTTCTATTGCTAAATTGGGATATCGATTTATATGCAAGTCAATTTACTTCTTAATAATTCTACTAATCCTTGATCCCGATACTTTACCGGATTTGATTCAACAAGATTTATAGCCTTTTTATACTTAAGTATTGTTTCATTAATTTCTCCTGCTTTATGCAATCTATCCCCGTCCCTCATAAGTTTTCTTGCTCTATTTTCATTAATTCCACAATCGCATCTTCTAATATTATTTATATATAGTCCGATTAAGCGTGGTAGCATCTCTCCAGATACAGTTTGTTTCATAATATACTTTGCTTTAATATAATGAGTTTTTGCTTTTTCAAATTTCTGTTTGTTGTAGTATCGAATTGCCATTTCATTGAAATACATTTCAAGAATGTCGTCTTTATGAAGAGATCTCCATTGCTTATACAAAAACTCAATTTCAGTCTTAAGCCAATCCTTAAACGCATATCTACTTATAAAATTGATAATTCTCTCACATACCGAGAATGCCATAATTATTTTATTAGATCTTTCATAATTCTTTACACAATTAAGCAATTTCTCTATTTTAGCTTTTTGATTTCTTATAATTTCATCTTTAGCTCTTAAAATTTTGTTATCTATTTTTTCTAAGTATTTATCAATCTCGTTTGAGTATGATTTTAATTGATTCTTCAAGTTTTTAGATTTATTCGATTTTCTTCTTTTTTTTAGAATTTTCTTTAAACGAGAGAGAAAATTCTCTCTTCTTACAATTCTACTAGATCCTCCTCGTTTCATTCTCACCGGGTTTCTCAAATTTGTCGAAACATGTTTCTGATACCTAATAGATATAGAATTGCGGAGCTCTTTTACTAAATTACTCGAAATTTTTTGAAATGACCTCTTAATACTTCTATATGTATCATAACCACCTTCAAAATCTCCAAGATTGAATTTTTCGTCTCCTGCTTCTAATAACTTATCCATTTCATTCTTCGTATTAGCTAACTTATCTTTGTGTAGTTCTATCTTACGCCTGTTTTCATTTTTATCCATAATAAAACCTTTTTCATAGAATATCTAATATTTTAAACTGAATCATTAGATTCATACCAAAATACTGATCATCAATATTATCTCCGAAGATAATTGAATCGCCCAAGTCCCAGTTTTTTAACAGATGATATAGTGTACGCCTAACAATTCTACCCTTAAAGACATTTAACAACTCTGCAGATGAACATGCTTTCTTTTGGTGAATATAGCAGAGAATCTCAAGATTTACAAGGCTTTTTCTAAGTGTTTTTAGGTTCATTTATATTTTTAATTTTTTTTATAATAATATTCTGATAGGAGTATTTAAAGAAAAGAAAAAAAAGTGATTTCAATTCAAGAATTTACTTGTTTATCACATATGAGATCTTTTGAGTTTTACCTTGATATACTTCGAAAATTTTCTAATTTTCTATCGAAAAAAATAATATATAGAACTTTAACATTCTAAGATTATAGTGAAAATTTAATTATTGGATGAGATATGAAATATAAGATAATTGATTCCCTTTGTTATGTGCCAACTGAAGAAGTCTTTGTCGATCTTTTAGTGTCGTTACCTCCTCAGATGGCTAGATATCTTCAAGATATTTTTGGTCCACGAATTGCTCCTCTACTTGGGATAACGGCAGAAGAACTTTATGTTATGAAAACAACAATGAATGCCGCTGAACTCAAGAATGCGATTAAACCTTTTTTGCCAAATATAAAAAAAATGACGTCAACTACAGATGAATTTGTCAAACTACTCGACAAGATGGGCGTAGAAAAAGTGGTTATATTTAATCTTGACGAAGAAACGCCTAGTGGTATTGCTGGGCTTCCAAACGACTATTATGCCGATATTGTTAAAAAACACCCAGATAAATTCGTAGGATTTGCAGGCATTGATCCTTTAAAACGAATGAAAGCCGTAAGAGAGATAAGAAGATCTTACGATTTAGGACTTAGAGGCGTAGCTGTTAGACCGTTTATGTTTGGAATACCGCCCCATCATGCGAAAATGTATCCAATTTATTCCACATGCGTGGAACTTGACATCCCTATCTGGTTTCATCTTTCTATAAATTATTCCACTAATAATATGGAAGTTGAAAGACCGATCTACTTAGATATTGTCGCCCAGGATTTTCCTGAATTGAAAATTATTGCGGGACATGGCGGATGGCCTTGGGTAAACGAATTAGTAGCTGTTGCTTGGCGTAATCCTAACATATACATTGATATTGCATCTTACCTTCCTAAGTATATTGGTATGAAAGGAACGGGATGGGAGCCACTTATTCATTTCGGTAATTCAGTTCTTCAAGATAAAATTCTATTTGGGTCAACTTGGCTCTTTATGGGAATGTCAATAAAACAATTAGCAGATGGCGTTATGGAATTACCTCTTAAAGAAGAAGTTAAAAGAAAATGGCTCTACGAAAATGCTGCTAGGCTTTTAGGGATAAAATAATTATAATAATCATTGATAGAAAAAAAAATGAGCAATAGGTATTGTTATATGAGCATATATTTTAAAGACCACGCCCCTTGTGGGATATATTGCAAAAGATGCCCGGGAGTAAAGGTTTTTAAGTGTAAAGGTTGCCGGGAGCAGAATGGTCAAATAAAAGATTTCCCTGTATGTAAAACGTATGAATGCGTAACGAGCAAGGGATATAAATTCTGCTACGAATGTGAAGATTTTCCTTGCGAGAAATTACAGCCGATCGTAAATTTTGAAATTTTCTTACCTCACAATTCAAAAATTTACAACCTGCTTATGATAAAGAAGCATGGCATTGTAAAGTGGAATGAAATTTGTGAGAAGAAATCAGACCTTTATTATAAAGGACGAAAAATTCAGTTTGGTGGAGATCCTTTAACTCTTGAAGAGAAAGATCCTAATTTTATAAAAAGAAAGAATAATGCTATTTGATTAATCTATTGGCTCGCTTTCCATTCCTTGTAGGCTTTTGTCATATTACCACAATGGATTGCTTTTTTGCCTGTTTCCTTTTCAAACTGCTCTTGCAATACTTTTTCAGTTCCAGTGGCGGGAGCTTTTTTTTTTGCCATCTTTTTTCAAACTCTTTTTTACTTTTAGGTATTATCAATTAATTCTAATTTTCAATTATAATATTTACTATTTATATATTTCTTTTATATTAAAACCAACAATCTAAAGTCATATTTTTTGTGGAATTTGCCAAATTTCTTTTTGGAATGCGGGGTTTCCACTTTAAAAGGCGGTTTTCAGGCAAGAAAGGGTGTTGAATAAGGACATATTCTGTATATCGCTCGTCCTCATTTATCAATACTAGGACATTTCCGAAGTGAGAGAGGATTTTTCCACCATTAGGTCTATAAAGAGAATACTCGTGCAGAGGAGCAGTTAAGACGATTAGCGGTTTTGTTTTCGAGAGAATTGCTTTAATTCCACTTATGGCTCTCAGCAAATCCTCAAATGTTTGCTTTTCGTAGCTTTGAAACAAAGTAGTAATTCCAGAGATTAGAACAACTTTTATGTGTTCAAGTTTAGAAAGTCTATGCTCTAAAAGTTCAACCATTTGATCCCATGTAAACGCACGGGCGATAAGGATGTTCTCTAACACTTTCCGAGGCGATAAATTTTGGGAAACAGCAAACTTGCTTACGTTATATGGGTTAAAGCGGTTATTTGCGTCAATGAAAGCAACTTTTATTTCTTCTCCTAAACCTCCATTATTAAAAGATTTTTGAGCGATAACCGCAGTGGTCAATAGAATGTTCGCAAGTTTTTTTTTATCGCCATAAAGTAGATAAACTAAGTTTTTACGAAAGCCACCTCCTCCCAATAACTCGTCTAGCGTAGAATCTCCGCTCGAAACTAAAGGAATTCTCTTGTTTTTTCTATAAAAATTAAACCCCGAATTAAACGACATTACATAAACTGATGAATCCCTCAAAAAAAAAGTGGGTTACTCCGACAATTTTCTAAAATTTGCTATAAGCATAAATAAATTTCGTAAGATAATTACTCAAGCTAGAAGAGTTATTCTCTTTAAAGGTAAAAGCGTTTCATGGAGACGGAGGGAGGGTAGTAGAAGTAATAATAAAATAAGGTTGGTAATTTCGAGCTTTTAATGTGTCGACAAAAATCATTGGAGCAATTTAGTAGAATTTAAATTATCGAAGTTCCACTTTTTCAAGCAAACATTCTAAATATATGATCACTAATTCAAAACTTTATAACTAATATCATCAGTATTAATTATTAACAAATTTAATTTAAATAAAAAAGGAAAATATGTGAGTATGAAAAATGTCAAGTCCGTACGAAAGTAGATTTTGGCGAAAGAATTGGGATCCAGGCATCTCAGATCTCGATCCGAAAGAATTTGAAACTACATATCCGGAAATGCTAAGAAGTATATTCGAAAAATATCCTGATAATATAGCTCTTATGTTCCAAGGTTTAGAAATTACTTATCGTGAAGTAGATCGGTATTCTAATCAATTTGCTAACATGTTGATTGAAAATGGATTTAAAAAGGGAGATGCAGTAGGGATTAATTTACCGAATTCTCCAGAATACATATATTCAGTTATAGGCACGCTTAAAGCAGGGTGCATTGTTTCAGGTGTTAGCCCTCTAATGTCCGACGTCCAAATGCACTATCAAATAGAAGATCTTGGAACAGGAGGGAAAAATGTAGCGTTAGTCACTCTTGATGCAATTTTTGAACATAGGTTAAAAAAGATTGCCGATAAATTACCTCAACTTAAGCTTGTAGTAGGCACATCTATCCTAGGATCTTTTTCTAAAGAGGATCAAGCAAAAATTAAAGCAGTTAGGGATATCCCCTCAGGTGAAATCACACCATTAGAGGGAAAAACCGTCCTTCATTTCCAAGATGATGTTTTGGCAAAATATTCTACTGATCTGCCTAAAGTTGATATAACTCCGGACGATATTGGATGGATTCAGTACACTGGTGGAACTACAGGACCTCCTAAAGGTGCGATGTTGAGTCATAGAAATTGCGCTTCAAATATGAAATGTATTGAAGCTTGGCTTCAATGGGAAGAGGGCAAAGGAATGCTATGTTCAGGATTTCCAATGTTTCATATAGCTGGTTTAGTAGTGAGTGAAAGTGCTCTTATGTTAGGTTGGGGCCAAATAATTATAGCTAACCCCAGAGATGCGTTAGGTATCTGTAACGAGATGAAAAAATATAAACCAACCGTTTTAGTAAATGTTCCTTCCCTACACCAGATTCTGATTAATTTTCGAAAGTTCAAGCGGTTAGATCACTCAAATATAGTATCGTGCGTCTCTGCAGCAGCCCCATTTCCAAAAGAATCTCAAGAAGCATTAGAAAGCATAGTAGGGCAAGGTAAGTTGTTAGAACTCTATGGAATGACAGAATTATCACCTGTGGCAACAATGAACCCCTCTTTAGGGAATAAAAAATTGGGAAAAGTAGGAATGCCAATCCAAAATGTTGAGTTAAAACTTGTCGATCCTGAAACCGGTAAGGAAGTTCCATTAGGGGAACCAGGGGAAATTTGCGTAAGAGGACCACTTGTTATGCAAGGTTATTACAATAAACCTGAAGAAACCAAAAATGCAATAGATTCAGACGGGTATATGCACAGTGGTGATGTTGGAGTAATGGACGAAGATGGTTATATCAAGATTGTTGATCGAACAAAAGATATGATAATCGTAGGAGGGTTCAAAGTCTTTTCGGCAAAAATAGAAGATGTGTTAGCCAAGCATCCTGCAATTGGAATGATCGCCTTAATTGGATTGCCTAACCCAGATCGTCCCGGTTCGGAAATTGTCAAGGCGCACATCCAATTAAATCCTGATTTTGAATACGATGGAAACGAGGAGGCATTAAAGGAGGATATTATCAAATTTGCAAAAGAGAATTGTGCACCATATGAAGTCCCTAAGTTAATAGAGATTGCTGAAGAACTCCCACTAACCGTAATTGGTAAAATTGACAAAAAAATTCTAAGAAAGGGTTGAATTGATCGAGGTACATCTCATTCCTCAATCCACCTGTTTTTTTTTTTTCTTTTTTGTTTTGATAAAAAATGTAATAAAGTCTTTCATAAACTACTTATTTAAAAAGAGTTCTAAGAAGAGAACGAATTTGTAATGACTGTTGTAGGCAAAGTTGATAAAAAATCTCTATGAAAATAATTTTCTGGATGATCTCCAGAGCTTAAATACCAAATTTCTTTATTTTTTAATCTTAATTTATATTTCTATTGAGGAGATAAAGGCTTATATATCTTAAATTAATGTACTTCTTCAATTTCATTTTTTACAATGTTAACGATACGAGGGAATACTTCGCCGATTTTTTCGTGGATTACAACTTCCGCAAACGAATCTACATCCGTTTCTTGAATGTTAATAATTGCGATTTTAGCACCCAAAGAAAGTGCTTTTCTGGGATAAAATGCCACGGGATATACTAATAAAGAGCTTCCAAGAATGATTAATAAATCGCATTTATTAATCATGTCGTCTGCTTGACTCAGTATTTCTGAACGCAAAGGTTCTCCAAAAAAAATCGCGTTTGGTTTCAATAGGCCATTACATGCTTCGCATGAAGGACGATCCTCACCCTTCATAACTTGATTTATCATCGTTGTAATGGGATAGATTTTGTTACACACCATACAAATTGCTTCGTGAGCTGTCCCATGTAACTCCACAATATTTTTACTATGGGCCTTTTGGTGAAGACCGTCAATATTTTGAGTAAGAATACCTTCCAATTTACCAAGCTTTTGGAGTTTAGTTAACATTTTATGACCCTTGTTAGGTCTTGCTTTAAATATGTTCAATCCCATCTCAAGCATAAAATCTAGATTCTTTTTAGTATCAGACACTTACGAATGGATGCTCGCAAACTCATCAGGATTTACTTTTTCCCACAAACCAGTACCCGGGCTTCTAAAGTCCGCAATTCCGCTCTCTGTGCTCATACCGGCCCCAGTTAATACTACGATGTTGTTGGCATCAAGGATAAGTTGAGCAAACTTTTGAATTTTTGCATTCAAATCATTCATTTAAGAAATTCTCCAAATTTATTTTGAAATTTTGTTAAAAATAGACCAAATATTTAATATGATTAATTTTATTTATTGAATATAATATATTATTATAACTATATTAATTATTGAATCTCCATGTCTGCTGCATATTCTAAATTTCAGAAAAGCTTCATTTACAAAATTTGCGTGGTTGGTAACGGTGGGGTTGGAAAAACTTCAATGGTTCTTAGGTACTGCGAAAATTCGTTTAAAGACAATTACCTAATGACTATTGGCTCAAATTTCAGTACAAAGACTGTAGAATTAGCTGATCATCCGCATTTTCAAGTAAAACTTCAACTATGGGACCTTGCTGGACAGAAACATTTCTCCTTCGTCCGTCCACCATTTTATCGAGGTGCAACGGGCATAATTTACGTGTTTGATTTGACTAGACGCTCATCATTTGCCGATTTAATAGAGTGGCGGGATGAAGTTGAAAAAGTAATTGGGCAAAAATCAAGTCTTTTAGTAGGAAATAAACTCGATTTAGCGAAAGAGGGGAAAAGAGAAGTAGCAGCACAAGAGGGGGAAGCCCTCATGAGTGAATTACATGTATTTAAATATTTTGAGACCAGTGCTAAAGAGGGTGATTCAGTAGAAGATGTGTTTACGCTTTTAACTTTAGAAATCCTTAAATCCTCGGGAAAAATTTAGTTTTTAATGAATAAACAATAAATTAAAATTGCTTATTTAATCCTCAATCCCAAATTCTGCCAAATATATCGGATTTTTAAAAATTAAAACAGTAAAAAAAAGTTTAATTTAAGTTTTAGAATCTTCCTTTATTAGATTCAGGAATTGCTCTACTTCGTCCTTCGAGCACTCGTGATATTTTTTGTCTTCAGCCTTAATATAAACAAGTCTGATGTTCTCTTTGGTGGGGGCTTCATCAATAGATTCTTTAAGCGTATTAAGCGCTAATTTTATTATCTCGTCGAAAGACATTCCTTCTTTATAATTCTCTCTTAAATAATCTCTTGCAGTTGCTTCGCCACTTCCTAGAGCATATGCTTTAAATGCCCGATAAATCCCGCTTGGAGATGTAGTGTAAATTTGAGTGCCTTTTGCATCAATGGCAACGAAGAAAAGAGCACACCCGAACGGTCTTATGCCTCCAAACTGTGTATACTGCTGTTTCATATCCGCTATCGACTTTACAAGCATATTTAACCTTACAGGCTCATCATATGTTAAACGAAAAGATTGTGCTTGAACTCGAGCATAATTAATTAAGGTTCTTGAATCTGCATGCAAACCGGCGATTGCAACGCCAATGTGCTCGTCAACTTGGAACAATTTATCAATGGAATCAGCATCCATCAATTTTGAAGGAATTTTAATTTGAGCCGCTAAACAAACAGCGTCTTTTGTTTTTACAGCCACAGCTAAAGTACCGCGCCTTACAGCCTCTAATGCATACTCTACTTGGAATAATCTTCCTTCGGGCGAAAATACTGTAAGAGCCCTATCATATTTTACCTGTCCTCCGCCAAACATTCTATAGTCACACCTTTCCAAACATTATTTAATTTTTATTATGTGATTAAATAATCAAGACAATTTTAATTTATTGCTTATGAGCTAAACACTGAGATAAAATATCATCATAGAGCCCTAAAAATAAGATTTATAAAGTATCTTCTTCTAATTTTTATTTGCTTATTTCAAGTTACCTTATTTTTAAAAGAAAAAAAAATAAAAAAAAAAATATTATTCAATTACTTGTATAAAATTTACTTGAGATTCGTAGATAATAGCATCATCGACAATCAAAGTCCATTTAAAGTAGATTCTTACGTTTCCTTTCGTAGTGTTTAAAAATCCATTTAAGACTAACCCTTGACCAAAATACAATTTAGTATCTATTATTGTAAAATTTACTCCTGTATAGACGCCGTCTATAAATGTTGTGTCTTCAATTGGATATCCTGGAGGTAAAATTAAGCTATAATCGACATTAAGAGAAGTTGAGCTATATACAGATAGATTAACTTTAACATCCAAACCAGGCGCAGAGAAGTTAGTATCGAAATTTTGAAGAGTTATTTCGAAGCTTGCGGGATTATCCGGATAAGTCATAGAAGTTTCCATCTCAAAGTTATATGAAATTGAAACTTCAGTAGTCGTTTCACCCTCCGTAAAGTTCAGATTGTTGTACGCATCTTGAGCGTTTTCACCATAACCAACATTTCTAATAAATGCTTCTACAAATCCGGCTAATTTTAGCTGTTGAAGGCTGCCCGCAGTGCTATATGTAGGGATATAATAATAGATTGACCCTCCAAGGGGATATATTAAAGTATTTCCGTGTCTAGCACCTGAGATTAAAGTAAGCTCTTGCGTTGCTTCAGATCCATATGTTTCTCTCGCTATTTTAGGACCAATTAAATTTTCATCGGATTCTCTTGTATAATAGAAAATAGCTTCACCAAAATGATCACCGTGTCTGACTACATATATTCCTGCGAGTAGTGTCGCTGTTTGACCTTGATATTCAACCAAATCTAAACCAATATATTCAATTCCTTCACCTAAATCAGTTTCTATGTAGAACAGATTACCATCTTCGGGTCTTTCGTGGAAATCATCGGCTCTTTTCCATGTTTGAGAATTTGTCACATGATATTTGTAATTCGCTTCTAATTGTAACTCAAATAAATCCTCTGGATAGCGTAATTGTGCTTTTAACCAATTTGGGACGGGTTGCCAATCATATTTATCCAAATAAATTTCCCAGAGAGGAGAAGTAGGGTCATCGCTAGTGTCTAAACTCGGATTTTCATAAAAAGTCATCTCCCCACTTATTACATCAACTAAACTAACACCTAAAAATCTTAATATAGGAAATTGAGCATACGAACCTACATTGATGTATGTATAAATCGAAACGGCATAATACATTTTACCTCGGGTCATATCAAATACTAAGTAGGGATCACTGTCAATTCTTAATTGAGGAAGGAGTATCTGATAAACTCTGTTTATAACATTTCTATTAATCAAATACTCATGTTCACTTTCAAAAGCGTAAGCAAAAAGTCCTATGTTTAAAGTTTTCCAAAAACCTTCCAAGCCAGTAAGAATTCCATCTGGTTCTTCCTCATACGTAAACTTGTTATTAGGAATTCCTTCTGCCCACTCAGTATTCAGTAATATATCGGAATCATAGGCACCTAGAGCCCCCGTTTCGTAATAACCTAAAGTTTGTTCGAGATATCGTGCACTTTCGCTTTCCCCAAAGAAAATCGGATAATTTTCAGTAATGTTGAAAGTTAAAGACACATTTATTAAGTCACCCGTAAAGGTATCCATTGCTAAAAAACCCTCAACATGATCGTATAATTCAGTGTTAGTCTGGACAGCATCTCCAGCAATTTCTGAAAACCGTACAGTTTTAGGTGCAACCCAATATTCTTTATTATTTATATATACTATGTCTGAATCTGCTAAACCCTCGAATGTAGAACCGATTGAAGCCGCTAAATACTGAACAGCAAAACTTTGATCAAATTGTCTAACTTGGGATACCATTTGAGCGTCGGAAGTTTTAGAAGATTGGGTAAAGTTCGAAATTGACCGTTCTTCAAACATATCTAAGCCGGCACATGCCGAGGTCCATTGAATTTCTCTATTATATTTTTTTATCCATTGTTGTTCTGTCCACACTGCTGTGTTGTTTAGGTTTAATGTTGGTCCAATACTGAATATTAATGGGGAAAGTGTGAAAGCAATTACGATTACTATGATATAAATGATTTTTTTTTGTTTATGCCGTGAAAAAATGTAATTTGCCGAATCTTTTTCGAACTGCCTTTTTCCATAAAGGTACATGAAGATTCCTAAAGGCGTCATTGCAAAGAAACCCAAAATAACTGCCCATATTTGGATAATATTTACACCGTCTAAAGGGAGCGTTGCAACGAAAAAGAATCCAAGTCCACATAGTAAACCAATTATTACGAAAACATTTGAAATCACATAATAGTCGTTTTTACGTAAATATGTATTCTTCACTATGTTAAGAACCAGTCTAAGAATTAATACTCCAAAAATAAAAGTCACTACCGGGAGAATTAGATTTGAGTAAATAAAAATCGTTACAAAATCCTTGTTATTCGAGTCAAATAAAACAGCAAACGCGTCTAATATTATGTTTGGAGTAATTGGAATTTGACCGTTTTCAATTAAATAGATTGTCCAAGAAAAGCCGCCATTATTTATATCAAGCAGCAAACCTAATAAATAGAACATTACAAATCCAATCGTCCACCAAAAGACTAATGCTTTTAACCTTGAGGGTTTTCCGAATCTTAGTTTGGTTCCAATTATAGTTAACAAATTTCTTTCAGGTGGTAAACTCATTATAACAGATCCAATTAATGCTCCTACCAAGGCAGTCTTGTTAAATATAAAATTAGTAGACCACAGATTTAAGAAGTAAAAATCAATGAAATCAATTCCACCCGCTTTATTTGAATACAATTGAGTCTGAAGATTAATATTCCCGTACCAAGAGGGCCACCACCAGAAAATGCCTATTAATGTAATTATCGCAACAACTACAATAATCAGGAGAATTAGTTTTATATACTGACCATCTTTTTTAAATAGTTTGTAATTAAACCGAGTATCTTCTACTATATTTGCATCTTGACAGTCTTGGCAGTAGTAGTTAAAGCTTTTATGTTTTTCACACGATTTTTTTGCCATATAAATTCAACAATATTTGCTTTTTTTTACTTAAAATTAAAAAGATAAATTTTTTTTTAGATAACATAATTCTTTAATATAAAAGATAATCCTTAATATTAAGAATTTTCTTTTTAGAAATAAAGGTACGCTCTGATGGCCAAAAAGAAAAAGATTCGAGAGGAATTTGATACAATCTTCGCAAGCGGTAATGAAAAAGCGATTAAAATAATGCTAGATAAATATCCTTGGTTACTTGACGAAGTTTCAAACGAGATGAAAGGTACCATAGGAGTACAACAGCAAATGATCGCGGCATTAGGCGTAATGGAGGATGAGCTTGGAGGACCGGTTCCTTTAGACGAGATAATTTTTAGTTTAAGAATAGATTTCAATATTCGTAAAACAGAAGAAGAAGTACACGAAATTTTAAGTAGCACAGAAGATCTAAGTTTAGTTAAGAGAGAGGCAGACGGTTGGACTTTAACGCCTAAAGGGGGCAAAGTTTGCGACGATTTTTTAAATAAAACTTTAGGAAAAATTGAATTTTAATTAGTTTTGTTATTACTAATATTGAAAATAGAGCAACTTATTTAGCTCAAAAATGAATTTTAAAATTGCTATTGAAACAATATAAATTTACCTATAAATGTTTTGTAATTTAGATGAAAGACTTTTAAATTTTCTCTAATTTGATGGTTAAAATGGAAAAACGAAACGAAGAAAAGGATAATAATCAAAAATTTAACGATAACAATCCAGACCCGACAAAAGAAGCTTTCTTTTCTGATATGGGTAATATGGAAGAGGAAATAGCTGCTGAAGCGATTGAATTAGTAACACACGCGTTATCGTTAATAGAAACGCGTTTTTATGACGATAGTATTGAAATATTACGTCAGGCAATTGGGTTATACAGTCAAATTAATAAAATTGCAGAAGTTGACGCGTTAAATAATAAAATTTCCGAGATTTATTTATTAAAAGAACAATCGTTTAGGGAAATTGAATTAGAAACAGATACTATAATTGAAGATTCTCAAGAAGAAGCTCTTTTAGAACAGAACGAAGAGGAATTGTATAATCAAGCAGATTCCTTAATTATAGAGGCATTACAACTTGTAGCAAACGAAAAATTTGATAAGGCTCTTGATAAATATGACGAGGTAACAAAAATTCTCCAAAAATTAAATAAAGAGCTTGAATTAAAAAAGCTAAGTGAATTGATTGAGGATTGTTTTAATAAAAAAGCAGAGTTTGTACGAATACATAAGAAACCGTCTACGGGGGAGATTATTACATTAGAGCAAGATAATGAAGGGACATTATCGAAATCAGAAATAAAGGCACAACGAGTTAGAGCGTTTGAAGAATTTAAAAGGAAAGAAAATCAAATATCTAACCAAGCATATGAATTAATTGGAAAAGCAACAGAATTAAAAAAGATACGACAATATGATGAAGCAATAAGGTTATACGACGAGGGGCTTGTTTTATTTCAAGAAATCAATTGGAACAATGAAGTTAAAAAAATTAAAAGCATGATAGAGCAAGTTGAAAGAGAGAAACAAAGATTTTTGGAGGAGGCTCAAAAAATCAAAGCAGAAGAAGAGCGAGCGGAAGAAATCAAAAAACAAAAAGAAGCTGCTTTAATAGACAAAGCGCAAATTCAAGAGCAAATAAAAGAGCAAGCTCAAGCAGAAAAGTTAAGGGCACAATCTGAGAGAAAACAAGAAGAAACAACATTTCAAAACGAAATTGCTGAGGCGGTAGATTATGCTGAAAAGTTAGCAAGAGATTATGATTTAAGAGTTAAAAAGGCGATTAGAAGAGGAAACCTAGAAGAAGAATGCGTTTTTCCTGGAATAATTAAAATTTACGAAGAAGTAAGGAAAAAAGTGAAAGATAGAGGTTGGAAAGACCAAGCAGAATTGTATGCTAACCAAATTAGGCATTATCGCGTACTTTTAGAAAAAGATAAGAATCTTCGCCAAGTAGAATTTCAGAAACGACAAAAACAAAAAGAATATGACGAAGCTTTAAAAATTAAAACAGACTCGACAATTGTTGAAGTAGATGTCGCACAAAAAAAGAAATTTGAAGAACAGAGAAAACAAGAAGCTGAAGTTAAAAATTTTAGAGAAATGATCGAAAATTTGGTGAATAGAGCAGAAAAAATTGCACGTGAATACAACACCGCTTTTAAAAAAGCTGTTAAAGAGGGTAATTTGAATATTGAATCAAAATATCCAAAAATAATTAAAATTTACAATAGAGCAAGAGATAGCGTTTTAGAAAAAGGTTGGAACGAGGATGCCGCTATTCTTTCAAGTCATATTAGAAAATATTCTGAATTGTTAGAAAAAGAAAAAAGAATAAGAGAATTAGAAGCTAAGAAAGACGAAGAAAAGAAAGCTTATGAAGAATTTCATAAAATTCAAAAAAAGGAAATTGATGCAGAGAAAATAAAAGAAATTGAAGTTCAAAAAGTAAAAGAATTTGAAGAGGATAAATTTCAAATAGAAATTACTGACCTTGTAGACAAAGCCGAGAGAATGGCGCGTGAATATGAAGTAGCCTTGAAGAAAGCAATAAGAGCGGGAAAACTCATAGAAAATTCACCTTATAGTAGAATAATTGAAATATATCATCATATTAAAGAAGGAGTTATTTCAAGAGGGTGGAAGGACCAAATATTAATGTATACGAACCAAATAAGAATTTACCAAGATAAATTAGAAAGCGATAATAAGTTAAGAGAAATAGAGATTCTTAAGATTCAAAAACGAAAAGAATTTGAAGAATCTCAAAAAGTAAAAACGGAAAGTATACCCCTTGAAAAATTAAAAGAAATTGAAAGTAAACAATCAAAAAAGCTAGAAGAACAAAATTTTCAAAAAGAAATTACTGGAATCGTTGACAAAGCAGAGAAATTAGCTAGAGAATATGAAATAGCTAAAAAAAGTGCTTTAAAAGAAGGAAAAGATTTAGGAGAAACTCCTTATTTTGAAATTATTGAAATCTATATAAAGTTGCGAAATAAAGTTTTAACAAGAGGATGGACGGATCAAGCTTTAATATATGCTAATCAAATTAAAATTTATCAAGAGAAATTAGAAAGGGATAAAAAATTACGTCAAATTGAACTTGAAAAAGTTCAAAAGCAAAAAGAATTTGAAGAATCACTGAAAGTAAAAGCGGCAGCGTTAACAGTTGATAAATTGAAAAATCTTGAAAGCTTATCAAAACAAGAACAAGACGGAGAGAAATTTGAAAGAGAAATCGATGATTTAGTAGACAATGCTGAAAAATTAGCCCGAGAGTATGATTTAGCTATTAAGAAAGGGCAATTTGAAAAAGAGTGTCCTTATTTGATAATTGCAGAATCATATAAAAAGATTAGAGAAAAAGTATATGCTCAAGGTTGGAAAGATGAGGCAGATATATATGGTAATCAAATTAATCATTACCGAGAAAGATATGAAAGAGATAAACGGTTACGTGAGTTAGAGGCTAAAAAAGTAGAAAAACAAAAGGACTTCAAAGAATCATTAAAAATAACTAAAGAAGTTAAGAAGCTTAAACTTCAAGAGATACAAGCAATCGAAAGTAAAGACAAAGAAACAGATGGCTTATTGAACGAAGCTATGGACCTTATTAATGAAACTGAAAACGAAGTAAGAAGCTATGAGTTAAGTTTAAAAAAAGATCTTTTAAATTATGAAAGTCCTTATGAAAAAGCAATTTCAAATTATGAAAAAGCTAGAAAATTATTCCAGAAAATAGGGTGGAAAGAAGAAGCACACCGATTAATAAATACCATAACATTTTATAAAGAAAAAAAAGTAAAAAATGATAACCTACGATTACTTGAACAACAAAAATTAGAAGTTTCTAAGGTAAAGTTGAAATATAAACCGAAAGAAGAAGTTTT
The DNA here is from genome assembly GCA_030615145.1 of Promethearchaeota archaeon. GTDB lineage: Archaea > Asgardarchaeota > Lokiarchaeia > Sigyniarchaeales > SOKP01 > SOKP01. The sequence continues at coordinate 16,098 of JAUWZT010000045.1, forward strand.
TGCTCATGAAAAGAAAATTATAGAATTTGAGAAGATAAAAGAAGCTACGACAAAAGAATCTGAGGAAATTTTTAATACCATCAATCGCGCCGAAAGATTGGCTCAGGAGTATGAAATTAAAAGGAAAAAAGGAATTTTCAATATTGAATCGCCATACGAAGAAATAATTAATATGTACACGACGGCAAAAAAAGAATTTGAAAAGATCGGATGGAACGAACAAGCTAATCAAATAATCAACTCCATACGCCACTATCAAGAAAAGTCAAAGGCTGACAAAAGACTAAGAGCCTTGGAAACAGAAAAGATCTCAAAAGAAGAAGAAGAAATAAAGAAACGAAAAATCGAAACATCGTTAGCAAGAGAAGCAGAAGCAGAGTTATTAAAACAAAAAGCTCAAGCCCTTGAACTAAAAAGAAAACACGCGTTAGAATATGAATCCAAAAAAGAGCAAGCTTTTAACTTTATGGATCTTGCAAAAAAAGAGTTCAAGCAAAAAAATTTCGATAAAGCAATAAAATTCTATAAGGAGAGCGAGAAAATCTTTGCCGAGATTAATTGGTCCGAAGGTCAAAAAATGATAAAAGAATCTATTAAAGTAATTAAGCTAAAAAAGGAAAGAATTGGACAAGTACAAAAAGCTATCGAAAGGCAAGAAGCAGAGAGATTAAAACTTGAAGCTCAAATTGAAGATAAAATAATAAAAGCGAAGGATTTACAAAAATTGCAACAAGATCAAAAGAGACGAGAGTTTTTAGCTATACAGAAAGAAAAAGAAAGAGAGAGAGAAATTTCAGAAAACGCTTATCACTTTATAGAAGAAGGAACTAAATTAAAAAATAAAAAGAAATTTGAAGAAGCTTTTGAAAAGTATATT
>JAUWZT010000054.1 GCA_030615145.1 Promethearchaeota archaeon
GATAGCCCGCTTTACGACGAGATTATTTCTCATAGGCTGGGTTTAATTCCTCTGAAAACAGATTTAGATGCTTATAAGCTACCCCACGAGTGTGATTGTTTAGGATATGGATGTCCCTTATGCCAAGTCTCTTTAACGTGCGAAATTACAAATACTACTAATGCACCATTAGAGATTTACTCGGGTGATTTAAGTTCGAACGACCCTAAGATCGTACCAGTTGATCCATACATCCCAATTGTTAAGATTGATAAGAACGCTAAAGTCATTATTGAAGCTTACGCAATCTTAGGTTTCGGTAAAAATCACGCAAAGTGGCAAGCTGTATCAAATGTAGCTTACAGACTTTATCCCATAGTTGAGTTTGATGCAAATGAGCTTAAAGACTCAGAGGAGAAAAAATTAATTGTTAAAATGTGCCCCGAAAAGCTATTTGAATTAATTAACAATGATTCTTTAAAATTAAAAGAGGACTATTGGAAATCTTGCACTTTATGTATGTCTTGTGAGAAAAATAGTGATGGTAAGATTAAAGTAGTTCCAAAGAAAGGTGTATATATCTTTACAATAGAGAGCGATGGTGTTTTACCTTTTAATGTATTAATCAGAAAGGTTTTCGAGATTTTTAACGAAAAAATCGATGAATTTATTATAAAATTAGAGGAACTTGAGATAGAATCATAGTCAATCAAGAATTTATTAAAATATCATAAACATTACAGATTATATTTAAATAATTGATACTTTCGATTCTTTTTTACTTATTTTGATGTCGCATGTGTAATCTCATATTCAGTCGTATTTATTCTACTTTAATTATTAAAGATTGGTTTTAGTTATGATAATCCATACTATTTTGAATTAAAAAAATATTTTATAAATTTGATTTCATAGAATGGAGTGAAATTTGCCATCAAATTACAAACAAATCGCGCCTTTGAAAAATTAGAAAATTAAATTTCATCTAAGCACTAATGGAAAAGGCTTTCAAACAAATCGATAAAATATTTAAGTTTTGAGCAATTTTCAAGATTAATATTCTAAAATTTCAATAATTGAGCACAAAATGAGTCATCGTATAAGCGGTCCTTCAAATTATTATATAAGAAGGTTAATTCGTGATTTATGGAAGACAAAAAGACTAATTTGGAGAAAAGTCTCAAAAAAACTATCAGGACCTCGGAGTAATAGAGTAGAATCAAATCTCTACCGAATCAATAAAAAAAATAAAGAAAATGATGTTATAGTTGTTCCAGGTAAGGTATTGTCACTTGGCGATTTAGATCATAAATTAACTATTGCGTGTTTAGATTGTTCTAAACCTGCTCGAAAAAAAATTGAAATTTCAGGGAGCAAACTCTTGTCAATTGAAGAATTGCTTGAACAAAATCCTGAAGGAAAAGAAGTAAAGGTATTTTACTAATATTTAATAACGAGAGAGATACAAATGCAAGAATATCTTTTAATAGACGCGAAAAACAAGATTTTAGGAAGGTTTTGTAGTCAGGTAGCTAAAAAAGCGTTATTAGGTGAGAAAATTGTTATAATTAATGCTAAAGGAGCAATAATTAGTGGTACTAAACAAAATATTCATGAGAAATATTTAACTAAGCTCAATATTAGCACTGCTACAAATCCTAGAAGAGGACCCTTCTGGCCAAGGCGACCTGATACTTTCATGAGAAATATAATTAAAAAAATGCTCCCAACAAAGAAAATCCGAGGTAAAGACGCTCTTAAAAGGGTTCATGTATATATCGGAGCTATTCCACACCGCTTCCAGAACAGATATCAGAAGTTAATTCCTACAGAGATACCTAATGCGGATAAGCAAAGACTCTCGTACTATAACAAATTTATTACCTTAGAAAACCTTTGCTCTCGAATTGGATGGAAAAATACTCAAATTGAGGCTTAAATACCATGTCTGAAAGAACAAAAATAATTCAATCTTCGGGTAAAAGAAAAACGGCAATTGCCCGAGCTGTATTAAAATATCCTGCGAAAGGACAGATTAAAATTAACAATGTCCCTCTAAAAAATTATGAACCGGATATTGCTAGGATGAGAATCCAAGAAGTTTTCGAAGTTATCGATCATCCCAAGTTAGAAAAATGTGATATCACTATACGCGTAAAGGGGGGTGGGACAATGGGTCAAACAGATGCCGTCCGTATTGCTATTGCTAAATCCATAAATAAATTTATTGGAACAAAAACTATTGAAAAAACCTTTAGAGAGTATGACGAGTCGTTGCTTTCGGGGGATTCAAGGAGAACGGAGCCCAAACACTTTGGTGGAAAAAAAGCTCGCGCTCGAAGGCAAAAATCATTTAGATAATTTACTATTCGTTTTATAATTTATTTTAACTCTACTTTTGCTCCTAATTTTTTAATATCTTCAATAAAATTTGGATATGAATCCTTCACAATTTCGATATCCACTATCTGAGAAAAGCCTTCAGCATATAAACACGCAACGGTAAACGCCATAGCAACTCTGTGATCGTTTTCGTGGTTTATGTCAGCACCTTTTAAGTTATCACAATGATATATAGTAAGTTTATCTTCTTTTTCTTCTACTACAACCCCCATTTTACCTAATTCTCTAGCAATTATTAATATTCTATCGCTTTCTTTATCTCTTAGACTTGAAGCATTATATAATTCAGTCTTACCCTCAGCAAATGCGCCAATAATTGATAATATGGGGAATAAGTCGGGATTTTCGCGGATATCAATGTCCAAACCATTTAATGGATATTTTTTTAGATTGCCATTAACGGTAATAGAATTATTTTTAAGATTAATTTCGATATTTGCTCCCATCTCTTGTAAAATCTTAATAATTTTTTGATCCCCTTGAGGTTTGTCAAAATTAAGATTAGTTATAATGATCTTAGAGTCTTCGGGAGACAGTATAGCCGCAGCTATAATAAAAGAAATAGAAGAAAAATCACCAGGTATTTCGTAAGTTTGGGCTCTATATTTCTGCCCACATGTGATTAGGTATTTACCAACTTTCAGTTCGTCTAATCTTTCTTGAATGTTAATTCCAAATGAGTTTAAAACATCTAGAGTTATAGTTATATATGGATAGGAAATAAGAGGAGATGTAATTTCAACTGTAATATAATCATTTTTTTTACACATTAACAATGGGCATACCATCAATAGAGCTGAAACAAACTGAGAACTAACATCTCCTTGAATTTCTATTGTGCTACATATTTTACTTTTTCGCTTGATGGTTAATGTTTCTTCAGTTAAGTCAAAGCTACCACCAATTTTTTCCAAAGCATTTAATAATGGAAGAAGTGGTCTCCTTCTTTTAATAAATTCACCCGAAAAAGAAAGTCCCCCTTTAATAATCATAGCTAACGCGCTAAATATCCTAATAGAAGTACCTGAATTTTTGCAGTCGAATAATGGATTAATTTGTTTAATTAAACCTTCATATCTCTTAACCATGTATGTATCGTTTGATACTTTCCTAATTCTATGGCCCAAAGACTTTAAAAAATCTATAGTAACCTTAACATCACCGGAAGTTAAAGGATTTTTAATTATTGATACTCCTTCAGCAAGGCTCGCAGCTATGAAAGCACGATGAGAATAGCTTTTAGAAGGGGGCGCAATAATTTCACCTTGAAGTCTCGTTGTGGGGGATATTCGAAGTTTCATTTTGGATATATCAACATTTAAAACTAAGTAAACCTCGATTATAACTTTATTTTTTTATAAAAGATTCATAAAATTCAAAAAACTACTCTTAATATATTAATTATATCGTATAATTGATTGTATCCTTTAATTTTTATAGCTGAGATGATAAAATTGGGAGATAACACATTTGGAAAAATTTTTAAAATCACTTCGTTTGGAGAAAGTCATGGTATGTTAGTAGGTGTTATTATTGATGGAGCGCCTGCTGGGTTAGAATTTGATTTAGATATTATTCAAAGAGAATTAGATAAAAGAAGACCTGGACAATCTCATTTAACAACATCTCGAGCAGAATTAGACAAAGCCGAAGTTTTATCGGGAATTTTTAATAATAAAACGACAGGAGCTCCAATTTGTCTGATAGTCAAAAATGAGGATGTGGATTCGTCAAAATATGAGCTATTTAAAGAGGTGCTTAGACCGTCTCAAGTGGATTATGTTCTTTTACAGAAATTTGGCGATTTCGCCGATCATCGCGGTTCTGGAAGATTTTCAGGAAGAATTACAGCAGGATTCGTAATGGCGGGAGCACTTGCTAAACAAATCTTAAATAAGGTTAATATTTCAGTCTTTGCGTATACAAAGAGTATTGGGAAAATTGAAGATTCAATAAATTATTATATTAAAGATATCAACAAATTTATCCAGAAAAGAGAGATTTCACCTGTAAGAGCATTAAATCCAGATTTATCAAAACAAATGGAAAGTGAAATTGAAGTAGTTCAAAAAGCTAACGATTCGATCGGAGGAACTATTAGTTGTATAATCAGTAACTTTCCCGTTGGAATTGGGGGACCTATTTTCAATAGTCTTGAATCCAATATTAGCAAAGCTATTTTTTCTATACCCGCAATAAAAGGAATTGAGTTTGGTGCTGGATTTAAGGCTGCAAAAATGAAAGGGTCTGAGCATAACGACCCATGGACTATAAAAGAGGGGGAAATTAGAACCGTGAAAAATGATTCTGGTGGAATTATAGGAGGAATATCTACAGGTATGCCAATTAAATTCACTGTTGCAGTCAAACCAACGCCTTCTATAGGATTAGCTCAAAAAACAGTTAATGTCAAAACAATGAAAGAAGAGGAAATTAAAATAGAAGGGCGTCATGACCCGTGTATTGTCCCAAGAGCCGTTGTAGTTGTTGAGTCTATGGCGGCTATAGTTCTATTAGATTATCTTTTAATTGAAGGAAAAATCCCTTCAGTACTAAAAACCTAAATATTTTTATTTTTTAAAAGAACTTAGATTTCCTAATAGACGTTATAATTATCGCGTAATAATTAAAAATATTCTTAATTTTCTAAAAATATCTTGTATTATTGTAAAATTAATTAATGCTATATTTATTCAAACAATTTATGATAAAAAAGGGAGATAAAAAATGATGAAGGGAGCAAAAGAAACTCTAACGGCAATTTTACTTGGTGCTGGTAATAGAGGAATGACAGTTTATGGTGAATATGCATTAAAATATCCAGAAAAGTTGAAATTTTTAGCAGTTGCTGAACCTATTAAGATCAGAAGAGAAAAATTTGCTCAACTTCATGAGATTCCCCCTAATAAGTGTTTTATAAGTTGGGAAGATTTATTACAAGAAGAAAAATTAGCTGAAACTGCTTTTATTTGCACACAGGATCAAATGCACATTAAACCAACAATCAAGGCGTTAGAAATAGGGTACAATGTTCTATTAGAAAAACCTATGGCTCACACTTTAGAAGGTTGTATCAAAATTGTCAAAAAAGTTGAAGAAACTGGTAGAATACTAGGAATTAGCCATGTTTTAAGATATACAAATTTCTTTTCGACTATTAAGGATACTATTCAAAAAGGGTTATTGGGAAATCTTGTAAATATTTCACATCGAGAAAATGTAAGTTGGTATCATATGGCACACAGTTTTGTTAGAGGAAACTGGAGGAATGTAAGAACATCTTCCCCAATGATACTGGCAAAATGCTGTCACGATCTTGATTTGTTATTTTGGATGGTTGGTGCTTTACCAAAAAAAATAAGTTCGTTTGGAAGCCTAATACATTTTAATTCAGCCAACGCTCCTAAAAATGCTCCAAAATATTGCGTAGAAGGATGTCCTATAGAAGATAATTGTTTGTATTACGCTCCAAGAATATATATTGATATAATTCCGATAATTCAAATATTAGAAAAAAGCGAGAAAAAAGGATTTAGATTTCTCGCTAATCTGAGAAAAAATCATATACGATTCTTAACTGGACTGAGTAAATTAGTTAAACTTTTACATCGATTGAGATATTGGAGGGAATGGCCCGTGGAACCTCTTTATTCCGGTCTTCCTGAAGAAAGTGCCGAAGATTACTCTGATGATACGAAAATGAAAATTCTAAAAACGAGTCCTTACGGTAGGTGCGTCTATAGATGCGATAACGATGTAGTTGACCATCAGGTTGTTAATATCGAATTTGAAAATAAAGTTACAGTTAATTTAACAATGCATGGATTTAGTGAACGGGAGGGGCGTACATTAAGGATTGACGGAACTAAAGCTACGTTAATTGGAGAATTCTCCGATGCGGGGCAGAAAATTACCTTATTCGATCATTTTTCAGGTACTGAAAAAGTAATTTTTTCTCAACAGCTCTTTCTTGATAGTTCCGGTCATGGCGGAGGCGATTTCTCATTAATCGATGCGTTTTTAGAAACTTTAGTTGGTAAGAGGAAATCCCAACCTTTAACAAACGCAAACGAAACTTTAGAAAGTCATCTCTTGAGTTTCGCTGCTGAAGACTCTCGCTTAAAAGGAAAAGTTATTGAGATGCAAGAGTTCCGTATGAAAGCACAAAAATAGAAAAATACATAAATATATGTATCTTTATAAGATACATATAGTCTAAAAAAAAAAGAATTGTTTAGGATGAGTAGAAAAATTGATACTTCTGCGCAATTTATCGAGTTTTTCGTTAAAAAAGGGCACTATTTAGTTGAACTTTCAGAAAATCATTTTCTGAATAGAGAATATAAAAAATCCCTTGAATTACTCTCTCAAGCGCATACAATGCTTGAAAAGGGAGGAGCAAAAGCAGAAGCAGAAAATGTTAAAGCAAGATTTAACGATATAAAGAAAAATTATTTATTTAAACAGTAATTATTGAATATCAGCTTCATTCTTTATCTTTTTATTGATATCTATTATGTGTGGTCCGTGCCAAAACACTTTTTTGCAGCTCGGATTATTGCACTGATAAAATTCAGTATAATTTTTGAAAGTTTCAGGTTTAACCATTTTTTTTATCAAATTTTTATTTTCTACTTTTTTTAAAATTGTATTACAGATAGAGCATCGTGCTTTTTCAATATCGAAGTTATAGTTTAATTTTAGCTTTACCTTAAGTTGGTTTAAATAGTTATAGACGCCTTTTCCTTCTAGAAATATTGCTTTTTCCCTCATTTTTTGATAGAACGGCAAATCTTTGGTTATAACTATTCTATCATACTTTTCGGCATATTGTTTTAATTTTTCATCCGGAACGGGATCAGCGTGATAATAATCGATTAAATCGTTAGCATAAATTGTATCGAATCCAAAAATTCTCAAGAACCGAGATAATTTGCCAAGCATGGCATCTACAAGAAATTTCATTCCTATTATAAATATATTTAAGTCTTCTAATAAATTATTTATTTGATATTTTTAAAAAATCTAAAATTATTAGCTGATTTTGAATGAAAACTGGAGAATTAATGAAAAAAGCTACGATTTTTCACGGTCATTTATGCCCAGGTATAGCTATAGGCGTATTAGTTGCTAAATATGTTTTAGAACACGGTTTTGAGCGTTCTTCTGACGAAGAGCTAGTAGCTGTTGTTGAGACGGATAATTGTAGCGTTGACGCGCTTCAAGCAATTTTAGGCACAACATATGGCAAAGGCAATTTAATTCATAATGATTATGGTAAGAATAATTATAAAATATACAGTAGAAAGAGCCAAAAAGCGGTTAAATTAGTTTTAAAAGCTTCTGTTTTAGATAGTAAAAAATTATCAAGGGATGAAAAAATTCAAAAGCTTTTAGATCTAAAACCTGAAGATCTCTTTGATATAAAAGAAATTGAATTTAATCCTCCAATATTGGCACAAATAGAAGAATCAGTTCCTTGTGACATATGTGGTGAACTTACAATGGACAGCCGTATCATGAGATATCAAGATAGTAATATTTGCATTCCTTGTTATAAAGAAACAAAAAAATGAAGAAATTTAGAGCCAAATTTTTTATCAAAAATCCGATTTAATTTGCGATTTAATATGAATGATCAATCTAAAGTTACTTTATCCGGCGCTGGGCCTTTTTATTTTAATGGAAATGATATTGGGGTTATGATTATTCATGGTGGAGGGGGTGGTAGTTGCGCGGACCTAAAGCCTTTAGGTGAAGATTTACACAAAAAAAAAGGGTATACCGTTCATATACCATTATTACCCGGATTTGGAACCTCACCCGAAGATTTACGGATTACTCCTTTAAGTGCGTGGAAAAGAGCTTTAGAAAAAGAAATTATAGTAATTAGAGAAAAATGTGAAAAAATTATAGTTGGAGGTCATTCTATGGGAGGGGTGCTCTCTTTAATATTAGCAAGTAATACTAACATCGATGGAGTCTTTACTATAAGCGTCCCCATTGGAATTCGAGGATTTACGCCCAAATTAGTCCCATTGTTAAAAATCTTCGTTAAATATTATCCAATTCCGTTAAAAAAGTTTAAACAAGAAACTAATGGAAAATGGGTAGGTTACGATAAAATTCCCCTTAATATTGTTGGAAAAGTTAATAGGCTAATGAAGGAAATGAAAAAAGCATTAGGAACAATTAGTTGTCCTGCTTTATTTTTTCAAGGACGTTTAGACTCACGAATTAAAAAGAATAGTATGGATTTTATTTATGAAAATGTTAATTCTAAAGTCAAGAAAAAAATATGGTTAGACCATAACGACCATCCAATTTTATGTAGTCCAGATCACGATGAGATTGTTTCCACACTAATAAATTTTATCGACGAGATTTGTAATTAATTTAGAAAGAATAATCAACAAATAATTTAAAAAAAATTTAATTTATTATAATTAGATAGATGTAATTTAAAAATTTTTAAAAATGTTAATTAGAGAATTTTCAGAAAGGGATACAGAGGAAATCACATTATTAATGAAGAATCTTTGCATATTAAATGGTCAGGAATTTGACGAAGAGAGATGGAGAAATAGTATAATAGAACATATGAAAAAAGATTCAAATTCTGAAATATTTGTGGCATTAAATGATGAAAAAAAATCCATTATTGGAATGGCAAATTGTTCAATTAGAACATCAGATAAGGGTTATCGATTTGGTCTTATTTCTAACTTAATTGTAAAGGAAGGAAAAAGGAGATTAGGAGTAGGGGAAGAAATCGTGAGATACATTATTGATTTTTTTAAAAGAAATCATATCTATTCGATCAGATTAGCTTTAGAGCAAGACGCAGATAATGCCTCAAAAATTTTATTTACGAAATTAGGTTTTCAAGAAACATTACGTATTTATGAATTAAAAATTTAAGATAATGAAAGAAAAAGTATATTTCTATTAGTTAATAAGTATAAAATGTAAGAAGAAAAAATAATTATTATTTTTATTATATAGGATGATTTGAGGAATATATGATACAAGACGTACAAAAAGGACATACCCTTTTAATTAGAGGTCCTACAAGGGTTATATTATTAGAAGGAAAAATTGAAGTCTTTGGAAAAACATTAGTACCTGAAAAAAGCGAGAAAGAAAACACAATAATCGTTCCAAGTGCTAATAATTATCCATTATATGCGTTGGAACCATCGAAGTTAGAGATTTTCACTAGTAATAAAGATAATGTAGAAATAATTGAAGAAAACACGATCAATAATGAATGGGTGAAAATTAAGGATTCAATTATTAGCGCGATTAGAAAAAACGAACCTAACAAACCATTAAAAGTAATGGTGTTAGGAATTAGTAGTGGTAAAACTACTCTCATAAAATTTTTAGCGAATAATATTGTTAACGATGGATTAAAAGCAGCTTTTCTTGATTCAGATTTAGGACAACAATTGTTATACCTCCCAACAACCCTTAATATAGGAGATATTAAAGAATGTATTGTATCAAGCGCTGAAATAGATACCGATGAAACAGTTTTTATTGGAAGTACTTTCCCAAAAGCTAATTTTAAATTTATTGTTTCACATTCTTGCAAAAATTTGATAAATAATTTTGTTGAAAGGCATAGGGATACAGATGTCATTCTTATTGATAGTGATGGATGGATAAGAACTGAAGCAGGAATTATTTATAAAAACTTTTTCATAGATACTGTCGATCCTGATATTCTGATTGTATTTCACGACGATTCTATTGAAGAATTAAAAGAAATTGAAAAAAATGCGTCTAAATCGAAGAAAAGAAAGATCTTTCTTTTAAAGGAGCACAATAAATTTTTTTACGAAAAAGATAAAGAAGAAAGAAGATTTTTAAGACAGAGTCAATTTGCAAAGGTTTTAGAAAACTATAGAAAGATTTCAATACCATTAAACGATATTAAATTCATAAAAAACGATTACGATATTGAAAACAATGAAATTATAGAAGTAGAAATCAATCTTAATAATTTAATTAATCTCCCTTATCATTATGTAATTATTTCTTTGCTTACAGAAGATTCTAAGATGATTAAAATTGGTCTTCTTTTTGTTATCAATTTAGAGAAAAATTACATTCTACTATTTTCAGATCTGAGTTTTAAAGAACAAAGTAAAGTGAAGAAAATATTACTTGGAAGTCTAAGATTAAGCACAAAGGGAAATCACCAAGGTTATCTTTATTTATAATTGTTATCTTTAAAAGCATTAAAAGCATAATAAGATCAATTGAAATCGGACTATCAATTTTTTAAATCACGATTGAGTGATATATTTGGGAGAGAGCTTACTAACCAGATTCCTTAAATTAATGTCAAAAGATATCACCGAGTCTGATTTAGAATTAATTCAGTTAGGAAATACCTTAGGACTTAACTTAATCTCGTTCGCGGAACTTCGTTCATCTCAGGAAGATGAATTTGTAGATCGAATGAGAGAAAAAGCTTTGATAAAATTAGCTAAACATGGGGATAATGTTCTAGTTAATACTGACACATTTTATGCTGGTAGTATTGATTTTATGGTGTATGATGAGCCCGAAGGTAAGAAATTTTTTCTTCTCGAAACAAATGGAGGTTCTAATCGAGGTTTGTCTATTCTTACTAACAAACAACAAGATATAATGTATAATGGGTACTTTCAAGCAATTAGTCAGGCAATAGAAAAATCTAAAGGAAATAATGAAAAAGTATTAGTGCTAGTGGGCGTCCCCGAAAACGACGCTTTAATCCATGAAAAAGTAATTATGGTTGAATATTTTAGGAAAAAAATTAAATCGATGGGTTATTCACTTAAGATTTTTAATTCCGATAATTATTTTAAGGATTATAAGGCAGAAATTGTGTTTTTAATAGCGGATTATAAAGAATTAGATCAAACATTAACTTTTTCTAATGGATGGATTAAATATCTTGGTGAAAAAGTTAAGGTTTTGATTGGAGATGGTATAGCGAGACGTCTAAACGACGAGGAATTTGTTAATCTAATTAAAAAAGACTTTCGCAGAATAAATACTATAATTGTAAATCCAATTTTCAAAATTACTGATGATAAATCTCTCACATATTTAGCAAGTTTTTACCATAAAAGTCTCCTTGAAAAGTTTAATTTGAAATATCTACTTTTCACAAAAGTTAATAATGAGAAGGAATTAAACCAAAAAATTAATTTTTTAATAAAAAAATACAATAAATCTTTTATCATTAAACCTATGGGAGGTTCTGGCGGAGCGGGAGTAATGCCAATCTTAAACAATGTAAAACCTCAAAAAATTAAACACATTATAGAAGAAAGTAAAAGAGAGTTCTTTGCAAAATTTATGAAAAATCGTAATCCATATCCTTATACAATTCAAGAGATGGCTAACTTTAATACTATCATGTGGAAGGCCGGAAAACATACCTATGATATAAGACTCTATTTAGCCCAAAAAGAAGGTCTTATAATCCCAGTTGGTGGTTTAGCAAGAATTGCTAGAGGTGTATATAAAGGCTCTTTAAAGAAAGAAGAATTTGTAGTAAATTTATCTGGTTTCGATGGTCAAATTGAAGTTGAGCGAGGTATTGGATTCTCACAGAAAAATAGTAAACTATTAAATTTGTCGATAGATGATTTTGTTAATATGTCTTGCATTGGATGTACCTTAATCGCTAAGATTTGTAAAAATTACCAACAATTAATTAATTTCTCAGATTGGGATAAAATTATTGGTTAGCACAAGCATATATCTTAAAATATCCTAAATGTAATGAAAACTTTCTGAGAACACTGGCCTTTTCTTAAAACCTATCGGCTTTTCAGAAATGTTTCTTGAAGTAGTTAATAACACTTATTATTTTATACTATTAAAAGCTCTTTCTCAATGAGATTTTTCTCACTTAAACAATCCTTATGATAATAAAAAGTCTTGTTACCGTAAAATTTCCCGTTTATTAAATTTCCTAAAGTTATTTTGAAATGTGAATTTAACTTTTGAAGTTTAATTTCTTCTCTACAAATATGACAAATCATTAAAATTCAATTTATATACTTTAAATTAAATTAAAAATGAAATATTTAAAGTTAACAATTTTAAAATTCTAACTTAAGATTGAGCTAAGAGTTAAAAAATTTTAGAGAAGCTGCGACTAAAACTAATTCGTTTTTCTTTTGAGTGTGGCCACCTTTATTTATAATTAATGTGTTTTCTTCTGAAAGATCCAGCAACTCAACATTTTCCTTGAAATTCTTAAATTTTATAATTTTATCATTTCTAGCATGAATAAGAAATATTCTCTTAGAATAATTACGCCATATATCTTCTGATAATAAGCGTTTAGATTTCTCAATTACGATGTATGGAGATAATTTTTCATTTTCTTCTTTATTTGGGAACAATTTTACTCCCCTTAAAAGATAGCTAAGCATTACTATAGGATTATATTTAGGTAAGTTTTGTTTGTAATAAGATATTGAAGAAATGGCAATTATTTTTTTAATATGAACATTTGAAAACCCTCCACATAGAACAGTTATAGCTCCGATGCTGAATCCGACGGAAAATAATTTTTTGTTCTTAAGCTGGTCATGATCTTTAACCCATTCAATTATTTTTCTGTAATCATCTATTCTCTTTAAAAATTGACTCCTTCTTCCAACCCTTTTAGACTCTCCAATGCCACGTGCATCATACGCTAAGATTGTATATCCTTGGTAAGCTAACGGTAAATAATAGTATTGTAAAGTTTCTTTAGTGTCTGAAAAGCCATGGCAGACAACAATAATAGTATTTTTGGATTTAACAATTTCTTGATCGTTTGAACATATTAAACAAGCGACAATACCCCTACTTCTTCCTTTTTTGCTTTTGCCAACTTCGATTTTAATTTTAGAAGTTATTAAACTCCCAAATTTAATAAGGGCCCATCTATCGAAGTACAAATCCCTAAAGCTCCAATATATTTCAAATGGCGTGTAAATGATTAAAAAAGTTGTTGTTGATAATATCAAACACGGTTCAAAAGGATTACCCCACGAGGCATTTACGTTCCAGATGTATGCACTAAAAATAATTCCAATAACGATTATAATAATGCGTTTTTGATTCTTTGAGAGCATTAATTATCCCTAATGTTAGTTTATAAGGCTGAAAGCGATAAGATTTGAATAAAAAAATAAAAGGAAATTAGTATTTTATGGCTTATTGGGTTTTGGACAGCCGTGATCATGAGCAATTTTACAACCTGGTATGCTCTTTAAACCAGGACATGGATCGCATTTCACTTTTCTTAACATTTTTACGACTTCATCAACTTCCAGTCCGAGTTCCTCTTCTTCTGTTTCGTCCGCTAACATGTCATCTTTAATTTCACTTAGATCGAAATCAATATCATCTTCTAAATTATCTTCCTCTTCATATAAATCAAGAATCTCGTCTCCGTCATCATCCACTTTTCCTTCGGGAACATCTTCAATTTCGGTTTCTGCCGGTATTTTCTTTTTTTTAGCCATTAATTTCACGAATAATATTAGTTATTTTTTAATATCAATATAAAATAAAATTAATTCAATAAAATTTAGATTTTATTATTTTATTTTCGAAAAGTGAAAATTTATTTTTCAGAATTAAAAAAAAAATTAATTTTTGGTTAAATATTCGAATTATTGTTGATTTCTATCTGGCTTTTGTTGTTTTTCCAATTCCATCAGTTTAGCATGTTTTTCGTCGTGTAAAACAAGAATTTCTTTTTGAACTTTTGCCAAATACTCTCCCTTTAATGGATAAAATTGCAAAATTAAAACCTCAAGATACAATGCTATGGCTGGAATTAACCCCATAAAAGCTCTAATTGCGAAATCTACATCAGCCGGATGTGTTTGGTCTTGAATCACCCCGCCAATTCTGGGAACGAAGTTAGCTAAAGTCAACAAAACAGCTGGAATAGCAAGTGCAACGCTCTGTGCCGGTTTAGTAATAAAAGCATTCATGCCAAAATAAACTGCTTCTCTTCTGACTCCAGTTTTTAACTCATCTTCGTCGATCACTTGAGCGAACATTACATTAGTCAGAACTAATGGCCCTACAAGCCCAATACCTGCAAGAATAAAGGCAAAATATATTAACGTAACCGGAATAAATGTTAAAAGCAGTAAACCCGTAGCTCCTATTGTCAATAATATTTGATCAGCCCTTACAACTCCAAATTTTGCAATCAATTTTGGGGTTATCCATACTCCTAATATAAGCGGAACGAATACAGCTACAAGCAATAGGATAGTAGATGATTTCGTTACATAATCAGCCAAGTAAAACATCGAACCAATAATCAGCGATTGCATAAATACGCTCATAAAATTGGCTGAAACAAGAATAATAAACGATTTGCTTTTAAAAGTTTTTTTTATAGCATCTTTTATTTTGAGAGGCTCATCTACTTTTGTAAATTCTGGACGTTCTTTAAACTTAAATGTAGTATATAATATCAAGAGAGCTCCAACGATTCCAACTGCTATCATGGCCATTTGTAGAGGAAATATTCCTTGTTCTTGTCGGAATAAGTCTGGAATTAGGAATCCTAAAATCATCCCTATTAGACTAAAAAATGAGGCAAATACAGATAATTTATTTCTTTCTTGTTCATCTTCAGTTAGCTCAGGTGGAAGCGCTGAATATATTAGGAACACGATAGTATACCCAGTATCATACAGGAATGTTGTTACTAGCATCCACCAAAAAACAAATATTTTGTCAG
>JAUWZT010000108.1 GCA_030615145.1 Promethearchaeota archaeon
TTTCTTAGATAATTAAACTTCCAAAATCCGTTAAAAAAAGCTTTACAATAGCGAATGGGATATTATATGATGTTAATTGAACAAATATTCTTGGTAGGAATAAATGAAAAATCTAACAAGATTTCTCTCGATTATGAAGATTACTTGTTTTATGGAGCGATCATGATGGATTTAGTTTTAAAGGATAAGATTTCTATATCTAGAAGAAATTTACAAATAGAAATCCTTAATAAAGACTCAACTAATGATGTGATCTTAGATAAAATGCTCGACTTTATAAACATAAGTAGAGGAAATAAAACATTAATAGATATATGTTCCCGATTTATGAAAAGATCAAATAAATCTGATTTTACAGAAGTCATAATTTCCAAATTAGAATCTTTAGGGTTTATTAAATATTTAGGGAAAAAGCGTTTTAAAAGGAGATATCAGGTAATTGAACCAGCATTAAAAACAAAAATATTAAATGAAATCAATGCTGTACTTATTGACAACCAAGAACCTACGAAAGAATTAATGTTTCTACTCAGTCTCTTAAGAATTGAATCTAATTTCTTAAAAGTAATTTCTAAGAAATTAAAAAAGATAGCTGAGAAGAGAATAATAAAATTAGTGAGACATGAATCTATTGGAAACGCACTACAAGATTATATTGATGAAATGAAAGAAGAACTTCAGGAAGCTTTTGATGACATTCTTGATGATGATTAAAAACAGAACTTCTAAATTGCTATTTAACGATTTTATTTCCCATATATGAGATAATCAAGAACCAAGCAAAATTTAAATATAGTATAAAATTAAAAGATCTCAGGAAAATAATTCAAGAAATTGCCCAACTATTCCAAAATAGTCTAAATCCTCTAGATCTTTAAAATCTCCTTTTAAATACAAAACTTTATCTCCATTGGAATTATTAATTACGCCTTTTTCCTTCAAAATCTCATAAATTAGGCGTTCATCAGCGGAGGAAAAAATATTGCCATTTTCCATATACCCTAAATTTTCACCCTCATTTCCATCAATATCCCCATTTTCTAAGAGATATAAAAGAGTATAACCTGATTTGTCCTTAAACTCATTTTTTTTAATGAATCCAATTTTTTTCTTCTTTTTATTAAGATATTGCTTCCCATCAATAAAACCTTCCAATTTATCTCTATCGTTGTAAACCTCTATCATATTAAACACTAAATATCCTCATGTAATTGTTAGAATCATAATTAAAATAACTAAAAATAAATAGAGCAATAAAAATTCTTTTAATTTTCATATTTCGAAATTTCATCATAAAAGCGCTCTACATATTTGTGAGATTAATCTAATTGAAAATCTTACTATCTTATCTTTTTTGGCTGAATTTAAACTTTATCTATGGTTTCAACTTGATACTTTTTAACTCTCAACAATTTGAAACTTAGACTTAAATAATATTGATTGAAGTATTTTAATAGCATGACTACAATGGTGTGAATATATTTGATTTTTATATTTATGAATTTATTGTGCTATGACAAATTTTAAAACATAATAAAAAGTATTGGTAATATCTTCTATAAACTAAATTTTATTAGGTATAGGGTCAATAATCTCAATATTTGGGATCTTCTTGAATGCTTCATCATGAGTGCATAATTTCGTTATATTATGTCCTTCCATAAAGCTTAAAATTGTAGCATCTCTTCCCCCAATACCTGTATGCGAAAATTTACAAAAAACAGACAAAATTGAATCAAGCTGTTCAAATTCTAGATTTCCAATTATGAAATCAATAGAAGAAAATAATTCCCATTTCTCTTTCGCAACTGTTGGTCCTAATCGTTTAACTAAGTAATGCATCACTTCAATCATAACTACTGTATTTATTGCCAAGGAGACATTTTCAAATAAATTTTTAAAATGTTCAAGAACATATTGATGTTCTACTATGGTTTTATCAAAAAGATAAATCCAATAATTGGAATCTAAAAAAACTATGGGTTTTGCTTCCATATACTTTTAATCATCTCTGGTGTCACTTTTTCTTCGGCAGGAGTTGTTATACAACCTACCAGATGTTTAAAAATCTGATCTTTTGTAGGACTTTTCCGTATTAGAATAGAATTATCCTTATTAACCTTAATAGATAATTTATCCCCCGATTTAATAAATAACTTCTCTCTAATCTTAGAAGGTAAGGTCAACCTACCTCTATCATCAATTTCAACTTTTCCCATATGATTACCCATACCCATATAAACACCCATGGTTAATAAATTTATTCTTGGATCTCTATAAAAAAAAGTTTTGACTTTCCTACTAATATTTATTTCCGCAACAATTTTTATACTTTTTTCCGCTTCCACATGAGCACGGCTCGTTTCTTCCAATTTTTTTTGTTTTAAAGGGTGTTGGAGCTTTAATTTGGAGCTCAGCTTTAAATTTTTCTGCTATACTTTTAAAACGAGGTAATGTACGAGAATAAAACATCTTCCAACCTTTACATAGAACGCTTAACTCTTTTGAAAAGTTAGGCGCGCCAAAGCGAAATTTTTGGCAATCTCCATGACATAAATTAAGATATGGGCATAAATCGCATTCTTTATTCCAATTTGCTTTTTGGTTTCCAAAGCTTTGATATTTCTTCGATAATATAAGACTTTCCCATGAATCGGCTTTAACATTTCCTAATAATAGGTCATCGCGTACAAAAAAGTCACACGGGTATACGCTACCATCGTATTCAACAACAAAATATTGAACGCAACTTTTTCCCATATAACAAACATTATAGCGTCCGTAGACTAAATATTCCATAATTGAGTCGAATAAACGAATTGAAACCCTATTAACATCTTCTTTTATCCACTCCTCGAATAAATCGGAGAGAAATTTACCCCAATCTTCTCCATTAATAGAAAAGGGTCTAAGCTTACCCTCCTCATCAAACTCAACACAGGGAATGTATTGATGGAAATAAAAACCGTTTTTAAGGTGATATTGATAAATTTCCCTTGCTTTTTTTACAGTCTCGTTGTTAATTAACGTTAGAATGTTAAATTCAACGCCATACCGTTTAAGACACTCTATACCGCGCATGACTAAGGCATGGGTGGGTTTCTGACCAATTGTTTTTCTATAGTGATCGTGAAGATATTCCGGTCCATCTAAACTGACTCCCACAAGAAACTTGTATTCCCCAAAAAACTTAGCCATTTCCTCCGTTATTAAAGTAGCGTTGGTTTGAAGGCCGTTACTTATTGAAGAACCAGGTGGAGCGTATTTCAATTGGAGTTCAACGACCTTTTTGAAGAATTTAAGACCCATTAACGTAGGTTCTCCACCCTGCCACCCGAAAGAATATTGTTTATTCTGATCAGTGTTCATATAACTTTTAATTATGATTTCCAATATCTCATCAGACATTCGAGGGTTTTTATTTGCATTTTCTAGGTGATCTATATAAAAACAGTAATCGCATCTAAGGTTACAATCTGCTGAGGCGGGTTTGATTAATAAGGAAAACGATTTCATGATATTCTTCTAATATCATATATTAATAGAGTATGTTTAGAAATTCAAAAAGAATCTTAAATCTTTTTCATATAAACATTAGTTCATTTATTATTTAGAATTAGGTTTAAATCGATATTACTTCCAGTTATCACAGTAGCTACTTTCTGGCTAGGTACTTAAAAAAGTTGCTAAGCAGTATCTACTACTAATAGTAGCCATTTTATTGGATAGTAAAGCAAAACATATATTAAGGAATTTAACGTAATTATCAACTACTACAATTATTATTACAAATTTGGTGGAAATGTAATGTCATCCGAGTTTGAACAAAAATTAGAGAAATATGCTGAAGTGATATTAAAAGTAGGGTTAAATCTCCAACCTAAACAGCGTTTGCTTATTGGAGGGCCTTCTGTTGCCTATGATGGCATATCTTTTAGAGCAGCTCCGTTGGTACGAATAATTGCGAAAAAAGCATATCAAATGGGAGCAAGATTAGTTGATGTGATATGGACAGATGAGCAAATGCGCTTGATTCGATTCCAATACGGTCCTAAAAAATCGCTTAGAGAATATCCAAAATGGAGAATAGATACGAGACTCGAGAATCTTAAAGCAGGAGATGCGAGTCTTGGCATTATGAGCCCTAATCCTGATTTATTGAAAGATGTGGACCTTAGCGTGATTTTAAAATTTTCACTCTTCTTAATTAAGCATCTCAAACCTGTTTCAAATCTTGTTAGTCAATTTGCTTCAAACTGGTTAGTGATTTCAACGCCAAACAAGGCTTGGGCAGATAAGATACTTCCACACATTCCTTCGAATGAACGAGTCCAGAAATTGTAGGACATCCTATTCGAAATTTGTCGAATAACTGAAGAAAATCCAATTTCTGCTTGGCAAAATCATAATGAAAACCTCAAAAAGCGATGTAATTATTTAAATCAGAAACAGTATAGAGCACTAAAATTAACTTCTCCAGAAACAGATCTAACAATCGGGTTGCCTAAGGACCATGTCTGGGATGGCGGGAGTGCAACATCACAGAATGGAATTGATTTTACACCAAACTTACCTACAGAAGAGATTTTTACGCTCCCAGATAAAGATCAAGTTGATGGGGTTGTTAAAACTACTAGACCAGTTTTAATTCAAGGACAAGTTATCGAGGGATGCATTTTTAAGTTTTCTAAAGGGCGTATAATTGAGGCAAATGCTATGGTTGGTGATGAAATCATGGATAAAATAATTAATATCGATGAAGGAGCTCGAAGATTAGGAGAGATAGCTTTAGTGCCCCATAGTTCTCCTATATCACAGGCAGGATTGCTTTTTTATAATATTTTACTTGATGAAAATGCTTCAAATCATATTGCAATAGGCCAAGCTTACAGAAATTCATTGAAAAATGGTAATGCATTTACTGATGAAGAATTTATGGCTGCTGGAGGCAATAATAGCTCTATCCATCTTGATCTTATGATTGGCTCAGGAGAAATGAGTGTAGATGGAGTATTAGAAGATGAAACTACAGAACCAATAATGCGAAATGGAGAATGGGTTTTTGAGGTATGATTTGATCTATATCTTCAGTCAAATATATTTCATTTTGAAATATTTTCGAAGTAGAGAAAGCCGATAATTAAAACATTTATTGAAAGTAAAATTTTTGAAAATTAGGAGAAGAGAATAAACAAAATTTTTTACCATTACTTTTAAAAATTATGCTCTCAAATTTAATTTAAAAAAATAAATTATTTTTAAATTAATTATGAAAGAAATTGAACCTAAAATTTTAACTAAAGAAGAAATTGAGCGAATTCCATCGGGAATTAATGAGGAAGAACTTATTGAGTTTGATAAACACTCCCTTAATTCTTTTGTTGAGCCTTTAACTGCTATAGAAGCAAAAGAACCGGGATCGTCATGGGTTAAAGTAGTAGACAGAGAAGGAAATGTAAAAGACATTCTCGACGCTACATCCATGAATTGGACTTTAACTCTCGGGTTTGCACACCCTGACGTAAATTATGCAGCATATCAACAAATGATCAGACTAAGTCATGTAAGGTATAACGTATTAACTCCTGCCAGAGCAAAATTAGTAATAAAAATCTCAGAATTAGTTCCAGGAAAGCTTAAAGGAGGAAGAGTTTCTTTAAACAATCAAGGTGGGGGATTAGCTAACGAAGCGGCTATTAAATTAGCAATGATGGCGTCAAGAGGAGCTGACCATTTTGGTGTTTTTTGGGGCGGCTATCACGGATCTACTTTAGTAACGACCACTGCCACTCAGCCAATGCATGGAATAAACCGTTTCTTTAGTTTTGGATATGAACACTTCACCAGAATGCCTTATCCTTATTGTTATAGATGTCTGTGGAAGTATAAAGGAGGTTTAAACGGTAAAAAGGATCCTAGCTGCAATTTAGAATGTTTTGATTTAGTAGAAAACTATATACTTGGGATGGCACCAAAAAGATTTGCAGGGATTATGCTTGAACCAATTCAAGCTGCTGGAGGTCAAATACCAGCACCACCCGAATTTTTACGAAAATTGAAGTTAGTATGTGAAGAGGAAAAAGTATTCTTAATATACGACGAATGTCAAACGAGCATGTGGAGATGTGGAAAATATTTCACAATAACCGAGCGATACGAAAAGGAATTAAACTTAGATGTTTCACCAGACATGATGACATTCACAAAAGGAATTGGAGGTGGGTTTCCTTTAGGTGTTTTAGTTGCATCTCCAAAAATCAAGAAAAGATTTGGTCCTTCAGAAGAACATACTACGTTTAGTTCGGACCCACTATCCATGGCAACTTCACTGGCAGCAATTAAAGTTATCGAGAAAGCCAAATATGGAGAAAATTGTGAGAAAATGGGCGATAAAATCACGAAACGACTATTTGAAATGCAAGAAGAATACGAAGTTATTGGAGACATAAGAGGTCCTGGATTATTTATTGGAATAGAATTAGTTAAAAACAAAGAAACGCGAGAACCTTTCACAGAACTTTCTGAAGAAATGGTATTATTAGCACCAAAACATAACTTATATTTAGGACCAAGTATGCCAATTCTAACGGCCACAGGTAAACTTAGAAGACGAAATGTAATCAAAATTAAGCCACCTTTAGTTGTTACGGAAGAGGATACTGATTTTATACTGGAAAATTTTGAATTAACTCTAAAAGACGCGCTGAATAAGTTAAAATAACAAAAAATACACTCTTTTTTTTTATAAACTTAAATACCTAAATGATTTCGTAGAAATTTTTTTTAATTTGATAATTTGTTTATTAGATTGCATATTTCCTGTGGATTTCTTGTAGAGAAAACGAATGGTCTACCATCTTGAAATGTTAGTTTTACAGCCTCTCCGAAATCCGTGTTATAGGCCCATGAACCATCTGTTCCTAATCGAATTCCTACTCCCCAGTAAATTCTAAAATTTGCTTTAGTTATATCACAACGGGTTATTTTATTTAGGGGTATTTTTTTATGGTTGAATATACCATATACTACTTCAAGTTGATTTTTGGTTAAGGTGATTTTTAGCCCTCTATAGTTCCAATATAAAAGAAGAATAAATAGACTTACAGCACCAAATATTATACTTAAAAACGCAAGCTCTTGGGGTTTGAATGCAGTAATTATAATACCGATTGAAAAAATCAATAAACATACAAATAGCACTAAACCTTTTACAAATTTTCCAACTGGAATCCATTCTTTATATAATAATTCTTCATTTTTTTGGATATTATTTTCATTAATTATTATAATCACCAATTTAATGTTGCTTCTTTCACCATATTAGCCATAACTATTATAGGATATAAATATTTTTAATTAAAAAAAATAGTTGGTTTATGACGCGTATGAACTAAGATTATTTCTGTTTTTAGTAGAGTTTTAAAAAAGCATTGAAGAACTAGTTATTTAATTTGAATAATAGCAAACGCATCTAAATTAGTATAAAATTTTGTTATTGATGTTGAAGATGTTATTGATGTTCAAGATTCGATAAATATTTATCATACTTTATGAATAATAGAATTAATAATAATAATTAAATTGTAATGATCAGCAGAACAGCTTAAAAAAGGAGGTATAAGAATGAATTCAATTGAAAGAGTTGAAGCTGCACTAAATTTTGACTCACCCGATAAAGTGCCTACTTGGCGTTTAGATAATACTAGTGATATCTTCATACAAATTATGGTTCCATCAAAAGATTGGAAACCCGGATGGAATGAAGAAGAAAAAGGATTATTTCCCCATTCTGGAGATGATATGTTGATACAATCTGGAATATATAAATGGGAAATGCCTGATTGGGCAAAAAACAATCCAAAATATAAAAGAAATAAATGGCTCAAGGCACCTCGAGAAGAGATTGATCAGTGGGGTACGATTTGGAATCGTACAGGAAAAAATACTTCAATGGGCCACCCTGGACGACCTACACTTCCAGATTGGTCGAAACTTGATGACCATTTAGAAAAATATACACCCGATCCTTTTGACAAGTCACGTTATGAGACATTTCTTAAGATGAGCGAGCAATTTGCGAAAGAAAAATATCGCTTAGGCATGCTTAATCTTATGGGTCCCTTTCAGATGGCTCAAAATATGCGTGGATTTACTAATTTTTTAATAGATCATAAAAGAAATCCAAAGGAATTAAAACAACTTTTAGCCCATCTCGCAGATGATTTAATCGATTGTATGGATGGATGGATTAAGTTTGGAGGAAATCCACATGCATTTCTACTTATAGAAGATCTCGCAGCCCAAAATGGTCCTTTCATAAGTCCAAAAATGTTTAGAGAATTTTATGAACCCGTATATGGTAAACTCGCAAAAGCAGCTCATGACAGAGGGTGTACTTGGTTTCATCATTGTTGTGGTAAAATTGATGCCCTTATGCCGGATTTAATCAAATGGGGGACAGATGCTTTAGAATTAGATGCCCCTCGGATGACGGGATATACAGATCTCAAACCCTTCCGAGGCAAAGTAATGTTTTGGGGCTGCGTAGACATACAAACAGTTTATACTCAAGGGACTCCAGAAGAGTGTGAACGGGAAGTCTGGCATATGATGCGGAATTTAGGGACTAAGGAAGGTGGTTTTGGAGCTTATTATTATTCACAGCCAAGACATATTAAAGTACCGTCAAAAAATGTCTATGGTTTTACATTGGGGCTTGAAAAATATGGAACCTATGCAGAAATACCAACGCATTGGTGGGACCATCCTATTACTGACAATTGGGGCAATGGTATTGTACCACCTCTTCCACCATTAGAGCCTTAATCTTTTTTTAAAGTGAGGATTACTTAGAGAATCGAATGATTGCAAACGCATCTAAATTAGTATAAAATTTAGCTAAATTCCTCTTGCTCATATCAGTTTTTAAGTCGTCATAATCAAAAGCCAAATTGTCTAATTTTATTTCAACTTTTGCTATATCCTTTTCAAGAAAACGAATTTCTTCTTTTAATTTTTCGACATTATCTAAGCGTTCTTGCTTTTTTTGCGGGTCATCTATACTTTTAATATTTAATAGTTGCCGTTCGGTTGGTATTTTACTTTCTTTTTTCTCTAATTTTTGTTTTAGGGATTCGAGTTTAAAAGTTAGAAGTCTCTTATTATATTTAAATATTTTCTCTTTTTTATTAGTTTCAATTTTAAAAATCTTGGCGTTTAAAGCTTCTATTTCGCTTTTCCATTGAGAAGTCTTCCTTTTTACGAGATTTTTGGCTTTTTGAGTTAGTTGGTCAAGAAAATTTAGGTCTAAATGAGATTTATAGGAATTTTCAGTTTCAAATACAATAAGATCTTGAAACTTTTTAATATCTAGCACGACATCCGCTAAATCTGGAATCTCATTCCCATTATCATCTACTACTACAGCAGAAAATTCATTTTCTAATATATAACCTTGAAATTTTATGTTAAATACGAATAAATAAAGGTCTTTTTTGGAAGATAGAAGATTGATTAAATGTTCTGGTATGTTATCCTTCATTAAATTAAGTATAGTAAATGTCCCCTCTAAATCTCTTGATGTACAAAAATCTAATACTTCGTTAATTAATGGATGTCCTAACGCAAAGAAGTCGATTTCTTCTCGTTCTCTTGCCAGATTCAAATCAAATGTACCTACATATTCCTTTGAGAATTTATATTTAGGATTTTTAAGTAAAATGTCGTTTATCGTAATTTTTGTCTCAAAACCTATTTTTTCAGAAGCCTTGATACCTTCTTCTTTAAAGACGTCTACAAAACCAAACTTATTATGATTGAGGTTAAAGAAATATTTCGTTAGTAAAAATAATTCGTTATGGCTAAGCCTTACTTCTTTACATGTTGTCCAAGAAGTTATTAAATCGTCGATTCGAAAAGATTTTTTATCAATCAGTAAATCGTCTAGTTGCATTTCTAATTCTCTCGCCCTTTCTACTTCAAGATCTAATCTCCTGTTGAACTCGTTCAATTTTTTCCTTCTTTTGCCTTTTTCTTCAGTAAAGATAATATTTTTTATATCTTTTTGTATTCTACCTATAATCGGTTCTAATTGCCCTATAGATTCTTCGAATAGGTGAATTCTTTTATCGAGCGCGAACATAATATCTGTTTCTACAGTTCCTTCCATATAAAAGTTATAAATGTAAATCTCTTTAGACTTTTGACCTATCCTATCAAGTCTACCAATTCGTTGTTCTAATTTCATAGGATTCCATGGTAAATCGTAATTTATTAAAACCCGCGCAAATTGAAAATTTCTACCCTCGCCACCGATTTCCGTAGAAAGTAAAATAGAAAAATTCTTACTTTCCCGGAATCTCTCTACAGCTTTATCTTTTTCAACTTTATTTAAGCCTCCGTAAAATGTTTCCACATAATAATCTTCTTTTTGTTTATTCAACAAATCTTTTAAATACAACAGGGTGTCTACAAATTGCGTAAAGACTAATATCTTTTCGATAGAATTTTGAGAATAAATCTTATTTAGCAATTCGACTAGTTTCTCAGATTTAGAGTCGTAAGGTAATGCTTTTAAATTGTTATAAAATTGTCTTATTATTTTTTCTTGGTTAAGTAAACCTAAGGAAGTTTTTTCTGATTCTTTAACCGAGGCGTTATCGTTATTGTAAGTAAAGTCAGAATCGATATATTGATCTTTCAATTCCGATTCATAATATTCCGGATTTTCATCTCTTAATACATGCAATTCAAGAGAAATGCTTTTTAAGCGCTCAATCTGTTCTAATCTCCTATCCAGACTTTTTAAAAACGCATATTTGGAGCTTGTAAGTAGTTTTTGCAAAGTCGTTATAATAAATCCAATTCCTATGTTCTCTTTATTTGTTGCAGTATTGTAAATTTTCGCTAAATAAAGTCTAATTTCCTCATAAACTTCTAATTCTTGCTTCGTAGGAGTTATAACAATAGTATTAACAACTCGTTTATTTAAGAATTCTTCTGAAAATACATTCTTTTTACGATTCCTTATTAGAAACTTTGATAATGTATGGTCTTCTTCAATTTTCTTTAATAAATTTAATTTATAATTATCATTTTTTAACAGTTCTAGTATTCCTTCATTATTTTTGTTACTAATTATGTACTTTAGGTCCTTAAGAAGTTTTATAGTATTTTTTACCTCGAAATTATTTAATTTATCAATTTGGTTAACGTTAGCAACTAGTAAATTTATAAACGGCATATTTTTTCTAAAATGTTCGAAATCTGAAAAATTATCAAAAGCTTCTCCTTGGATTAATTCTATAAGAGAATACAATTCAAACGAGTGTAGTTGTAAAGGTGTTGCCGATAATAGTAATAACGATTCAGTAGAGAGGCTTAAATTCCTTGCTAAATCGTAATTTAAGGTTTCCCTATAATTTCCAGTTGCGGCATTAATTAAATATCTTCG
>JAUWZT010000187.1 GCA_030615145.1 Promethearchaeota archaeon
TCTATTTCTTTAATAGAAATAATGAGTTTTTAGGTATTATTAAAGAAAATCCAAAGAAAACCATTGAAGAGGATACTCTAGAAATCATTAAAGAAGGTCTGTGAAATTTATCTTTAAATTATTAGTTTTAGTAGTTTTTAAATAATTTTGATTTAATTCTAATTTTATTCTTGTTGAAATTTTTTCCAATATAATTAAGATTTAAATTATAATATCGATATATTTATTCTATGACGAAAATTAGTGTCAAAAAAGTTATAATTTTTAAGCATGGAGTCTCTTATTACATTCTCGAGGGAAGCGTTAAAGGAACGGATACTTTCGAGTTAGAGTTTAAAAATGACGAAATGGACGATGTGTTAAAATCGCTTTTTGTTTTAGATACTAGCGAAAAAGGCTACATTAGCTCGATTTCTTACGATGCCGCTTTAGAAACGTCCCAATTGTTAAAATCTGTTATGCTTAATATCCCTGATAGAGGTTCGTTTTCTTCGCTAATAACTCAAATAAAAGGGGCTAAAGTGAAACTAGCTGTTACCGGGGGAAAAACCGTATCGGGAACGATATTAGGAATTGAAGAGTTTGATAAATTAATTAAAGACGAAAAAATCGCTGAAAAACGATTGATACTATTCCAAGATGACGAAGTAATTTCTAAAATTAAATTTACAGAGATTAAAACGCTTGACATCTTGAATGAAGAGATAAAAAAGGATCTCAAGTTCTTTCTCGATACCATAATATCTGGGAAAAAAAAGGACGCAAAAAAAATCAAGATTAACTGTGAATCGGGAGGAAACGACGAGGTTGATAGGATAATTTTTGTCTCTTATATTCGAGAAAGTCCAATTTGGAAGACATCCTATCGTTTGATAATGAGTAAAGAACAAGCCTTAGAAGAAAAATGTTTATTATCCGGATGGAGTCTTATTGAAAACACAACTAATCAAGACTGGGAGAATATCGAGTTATCTTTGGTAGCTGGAATGCCAGTTTCGTTTAAATACGAGTTTTATCAACCTATCTTCATACAACGGCCTGTAATTCGCCCCCCAAGAGTATTAAGCGTAAAACCTACTGAAATTGAAGAAGGTTTTGAAATGGATAAATTTAGAGACTATGAAATGGCAGAAATGGCAGCAAAACCAGCAGCAATGAGAAAGAAGGCTAAAATGAGAACGGGAGTACCTCCACCCGCACCTAGAGGGGCAATAGGATATGGTGGCATGCAAAGCGTCATGAACATGACAGACGATGCGTTACTAGATAAAGTAAAATCGCAAACAAAAGTTCAAACAAAAGACTTAGGAGAACTATTTGAATATAACATTTCAAATTTAGTAACAATAAAGAGGAAACAATCTGCTTTAGTTCCAATCTTGACAGAATCTATAAAAGCAAGACGAGTTTTATTATACAATAAAAACGAATACAATAGAAACCCGAACGCTTGTCTTGAGATCACCAATAATACAAAATTAACGCTGGAAAGAGGCCCAGTCACTATAATATACGACGACAATCTAGCAGGAGAGGCTATTATTACTTTTCTGAATAAAGAAGATACGCGGTTGTTGAATTATGCCGTAGAGCAAGCCGTAGTTATTACTCACGAACAAAAATCCGAAAGTCTAAGCGTACACAAAGTTACTTTTGGTAGTGGATATTCCTACGAATATTATTACACTAACCAAATAACAACCTATAAAATTAAAAACAAAACAAATGAAGAGAAGGAACTTTACCTCGACCACCCCAAAACTCAGGGCTATAAATTTGTAGAAAAACCTAACGACCCAGAAGAGACCCCAAATTATTGGCGATTTAAACTAAAATTGAAACCTAAAGATGCAATCAATTTCAAATTAAAAGAACAACGCGAAGATTATTCAAGTAATTACCTCTGGAATTGGTCTAAAGACGATATTTTAAAGAGGGTAGGATTTTATATCAAACATAAGTTTATCGACGAAAAACTCGAAGCTAAATTAAAAGAAATCGCAGAATTTATACAAACATTGAACGATAAAAGAAACAAAAGAGAAAATTTGGACCAGGAGAGAGACCTAATGACGGACGAACAATCAAGGCTTAGAGAAAATATTTCTGTTTTAGGGGATGATAGCCAATCTATCTCGTTAAAAGAACGGTTCGTTAAAAAACTAAACGACCAAGAGACTAGATTTGAAAAAATTTCCGTAGAATTGAAAAAATTAGATAAAGAAATTGATTCATTGAACAAGAAAATTGAAAACCAAATGAATAAACTAAAGCCTTAATAAAAAGTTTTAAAAACTTCTATTTTTCTTTTTTATTACAACATTCCTACTTCTATAAATAACTATAAATAGAAAAAAAAAATAAATTATGTAAAATATAATATTTTATAAATTTTATAATAAAATTCTAAAAAGTGTGAAATATGAGTATTGATGAACTTCAAGAACAAATCGAAAAATTAAAAGACGAAATGGATGTACTCGAAGAGGTTTGTGACACTTTGGACTTATGTAAAGAAGACGATGGTTGCAATAAATGCGAAAACTACAAGAAAATCGAGAAACTCAACTTAAAAATCGGAGAATTAGAAGAAAAAATCGAATCCTTAATGGGAGAAGATGATGAAGATGAAGAAGAAGAGTAATAACCTCTTCAAAAAATAATCAAATTTCGTTATTTTATTTAAATCTTTAATTTTTTTAATTACTTTTTGGCTTAATTGTGCTACTTTCTTCCTATTTTGACTTTAAACCTTTATATAAACAACTATTTAAAAAAAAATTAAAAAAGAACATAGTATTCTCCTTTTTATATTTTAATAAAATGATAAAATTAAAAATCTAAAAAAGGTCGCGATATTAAAATGCCAGGTAAAAAATTTGAAGTGCAAGCAATTGACGACGAAATTCTTGCGAAATTTAGCCTTAAGAATCGTTATTCTTTCTTGAACAATAATTTAACGGCTATACTTTCAACAAAAGAATTCAACTTCTTTAAAGAAGTCCAACGATTTTGCATGCGCTTCGAAAAAAAAAAATGAAATTACGCACGGGCCTGACGAAGATATTTACGATTGGGTCCCAGCTTTTGGAGAAAAAGGTTATATAACCCGTCAGCACACGTTCGATGTGTGCGATGTTCATTACGACTATTGGGGTTTAGCTGCTGATTTTTTGAGACATTTAGCACTCGATTTCTTTGATCCCCAATTTGCGATGGGAGGTGGGGGGACAGTTTTAGCCGTCAATCCCATTTACGAGCACCACGAAGACGTCCCAGTAAGGCTAGAGGCACTTAAAGAATTAGTTACTGGAAAGACTCCTGGAGCTATTCTTATCACTGAACCTCAGCGCGGTTCCGATGCCGTACATCAATTAACAACTTGCGACGAGCAAGACGACGGTAGCTTTATATTAAACGGAGTTAAGATTTATAACACTAACGCGCCTAAATCCAAATGGTTAGTAGCTTACGCAACTGCAGAGAAAAACAACGGGAACACGATGGCTCAATTCTTAATAGACTCCAATTGGGATGGTATTCATATGGAACGGGTTAATATTCCATGGATACCTAAGCTTCATCTTGGAAAAGAAACTTTCACAAATCTGAAGGTCCCTAAGGATTACGTGTTAGGCGGCGTAGGGAAGGGACGCGAACACTTGTTCGAGGGTTTAGTACCTGAAAGAATAGCTATAGCAATTATGGGTCTTAGTCAATGTTGGGGTGCGTTAACACATGCAATAATATACGCTAATAACAGAAAGCAGTTCGATCAAATGATCTTAAGGTTCCAAGGTGTTGGATTTTTACTTGCAGACTTATGGGCAAGAACAACTAACGTCACGCTTGGGCTTCTCAAATTCTGTGAGTCATTTGATGAAAAATACATAAAATTCAATGGAGAAATTCCTAAAAACATTTCCCAAGCAATGGTTGCCTCAGCAAGTCAATTCAAGTATCACGCTGCTAAACTCACGAAAAAGGTGTGTTACGAATGCGCGAACAACATGGGAGGCGCTGGACTATGCGATAACACTTTAATGCACGATTATCTGAATATTTCGAGGATCCAAGAAATAGTTGGTGGCAGTCGGCAAATACAACAGTATATTATGAGTATGAGCTTACGTCAACTTTATAAAATGTCCGTTTCATAGTTTCTGTGAACTAGATAAATTATTAAATATATTACTTCTTTTTTCTTTTATTTTAGAATTAGCTCGTTTAGGTGCTTTTCTTTTAACAAAAAAAATGATATAAAAAATAGAAGTGCTGCGAATAAAAGGGTAAATCCGGTCAATAGAAAAATTCCTTGATACGATAAGAACACCAAAATATAACCGCTTATAATTGGACCAATTGTTTGACCGATATCCATAATAGTACTTAGAACCCCAATCGCCGAACCATAGTTTTCTTTTTCTAAAAGATCCGTTATATGCGCTGGTGTAGAAGAGGTGACACTTGCCATTCCTATACCAAAACTTATAAAAATAACGAATAACAAAATTAAATTCACAGTATGCGGTATAAACAAGGTTACAAAACCTCCTAAAAGGAGTCCACCAAGGATGACATGTTTTCGTCCAATCTTGTCTGATAAATTCCCCATAAAAGGTTTAGCTACAATTAGCGTAAATGTAAGAACTGCGGGCATTAACCCAATTAACCAAGCTTCGTAATTAAGAAATCTAATATAAAGAATAAAATAAGCTTCAATAATTCCATAAGCAAAATATTGACTAGCTTGAATAATGCTAATTATCATGATCTTTTTATGACTAATAACATCTTTTAGACCGCTTAGAAATTCTTTTATTGTAAATAACTCTCTTTTTGAAATGTCAGTTTGAGTATAACGAGATTTGCGAGTTTTGTAATAAAACATTGCAAAGAAAAATGCAATAATTCCTGAGAAACCACATATGAGATACACTCCATAATAATAATAATTTGTGACGTAAAGGATAAAGCCACCGGTTATGGGTGCGAAAAACCTACCGATAAGCGTTATTGAAGAAAATAGTGAAATTTTTTCTCCTTTTTGTTTTGGATATAATTCCGCTATTGCACTCGTGGCGACAGGAACAAATATTGCAGTGGAAAAGCCGTGGTAAAATCGAACTAGCATTAAGATCCAAATGTTAGTCGCAAATAGATAAAAAAAAGGTGCTGAAGCAAAAATTACAACTGATAATAAAACAAGTTTTTCTCGACCATACATATCAGAGAGTCGGCCAGCAAACGCACTTACAATTATTCCAGGGATAGTAGATGCTGCGATAACGTACCCGATGAATTGAAGTTCATGGGGGGAAGTAATTAAAGACATCGCAAAAAGCGGTAAAATTGGACTCTTTGACATAGTTGAGCTAAAGATAGCAACCAACCCAAGAATACTTATCATCAAAAAATAACTTTTCTTTAGACGCATGAATTTATCAATATTTTTTTAAACTATTAAAGAAAATCAAATTTTTCTACTAAAAGAATATTACCAAAACAATGTATTTTTTTTTGGTTTTTTTTAGCAATAAAATGTCCATTCCGTAAAATCCGTAAAATTAAAAGAATCTATGATACTAAATCTTCTAAATCTTTTTTATTATTATTATCTATGCTTAGAAACTTTAATTAAATCTTTTACTAGGAGCATTTCTATTAAAAAAATAAAGAAATAAAGTAATAAATAAATATTTAGTCTACTTCTCTATTGTCAAATGAAATTAATAGAAAAGTTAATACAAAAGAAGGAAACTCTCAAGGAAAGTTTCTTTAAAAGCGTAATATATAGGATAATAACAATCTTTCTTGGAATGCTAGTTATTTTTATAGTTACAGGGGATTTATTTGCTGCTTTTTCTTTAGGATTTGCCACAGAAACAGTTCAATTTATTAATTATTTTTTCTATGAATCAATATGGACTAATTATCACGACAAACGATTAAGACTCAAAATTGAAAGGACAAGGGAAGTTGATGTTAAATTAGATTTTGATCTACTAAAAGAGATTTTTTTTGAATTCTCTCAAACATATACTTATGTCAAAGAAGCGTATGAGCATATATTGTCTTTTTTTGAGAAATTATTACAAAACGAGAATTTAGTAGAAATACACGAAGACATTCAAAGAGACCAGAATTTTTTTGAATTGAAACATAAAGATAGAAGTTTTATGCGATAATTACCTAATTTAAGCTTATTTCTAAACCTCCTTTAGGTTCTCTTTTTTTATCAAAAATAAAAAAAAATAAGAGGATATTGACAATTGAATATTTTATATGCCAGTCATCTTGTAGATTTGACGTAACGCCATGCTAAGTATGTATTGTTGTATTTGTCGGCTGCCACCTACGATCTCTTGAATTCTAGAGATGTTTAACAGGTCGTGCATCAAAGTATTATCGCATAAGCCCGCCCCTCCCATAAGATTTGCGGCTTCGTAGCAAATTTCTTTCGAAAGAGCACATGTATGATATTTATACATGCTTGCTCCAGCTACCATAGCTTGAGCAAGATTTTTTGGAAGTTCTCCTCCAAACTGTTCAACCTTCTCATCGTATTTTTCACAAAACCTCAGCAGCCCATGGGTAACATTTGACAATCTTGCCCAGAGATCGGTTAAAAGAAATCCTACGCCTTGGAATTTCAAAATCATTTGATCGAACTGCTTTCTGTTGTTAACATATATAGCCGCATGAGCTATTGCGTTCCAAGATTGCGATGTAGCTTCGAGTGCGATACCTATCCTTTCAGGTACTAATCCTTCAAATAAGTGCTCGCGTCCTTTTCCCACTCCTCCTAAAATATAATCTTTAGGCACTCTAAGATCTGTAAGGTATTCGTGACCAAGCCACACTTTTGGGACCCAAGGGATCATAATGCGATCGCAACTCCAACCATCCCACGAAGTATCAATTAGGAACTGAGCCATCGTGTTCCCGTTGTTTTTCTCTGCAGTAGCGTAAGCAACGACGAATCCTGCTTTAGGTGCGTTGGTGGAATAAATTTTTTCTCCGTTAAGAAGGAAGGACCCATCTGATTGCTCGTCGCACGTGGTCAACATATGCACGGCATCAGAACCTCGTTCAGGTTCGGTGATTAAAATCGCTCCAGGCGTTTCACCGGTGACAAATTTCTTTAAGATTTCTAATCTAATAGGTATATTTTCGTGATGATAATAGATCGGATTAATGGCTAA
>JAUWZT010000046.1 GCA_030615145.1 Promethearchaeota archaeon
CTGAAACAAGAAAAGCGCTTGACAATGGAAATACTGAATTCTTGAGAGAATTACATGGTGGAGCACGTTTATATCCTGATACAGATTCACAAGCAATAATGAATACAATAGAAGTAACTGAACAAATTCAAAAGACTTTACCTAATTATCCTTGGGATATAATTGAAGATTATGCTAAAATGTACAAAGTTGAACAGAGTTCCATTAAAAAATTAATTTTTAAAGGGAAGTTATCTCTATTTGACAGCTTAATAGATATTTACCCTGCAAGACCTTCAATAATCATAACAACATTATTAAACACAGCAAAAGCAATTAAGCGGGAAGGAAAAATAATAGAAAATATAACTAATGACGATTATAAAAAAATTTTCCTAGAATTGAAAAATAAAAAAATTGGAAAGGAAGCTATCGAAGATATAATGAGATTAAAAGCAGATTCTCCAAATCTCACTATCGAACAAACAATCGAGAATCTAAATCTTGAAAGTCTCTCAATTGAAGATTTAAAAATAATAATTAATGAAATAGTAAATAAAAACTTAAAAATCATAAAAGAAAGAGAAATGAGATCCATGGGACCACTAATGGGAGAAGTGATGAAAAAAGTACGGGGAAAAATAGATGGTGAGATCATTTCTAAAGAATTGAAGATACAGATATTAAACAAATTAAAGGAGATGAAATAAGTGGAAGATAAACTAAAAGGATATAAAGGCAAATCTATAGACATTTTAAAAAAGTATACAATAGAGATCTGGGATATCATTCAAATCACTACAAATAAAACACAATTAGAAGGAATTTTAATGCCAAGAAGCGAATATTCTGCACCTGATTTTATAGAAATCAAGTTAGAAAACAACTATAATGTTGGAATAAATGTCTCTGAGATACAAAATATAAAAAAAATTGGAAAAAGAGAAGCTAATTACAAACTTCCAGAAAAAGAATTTCCATACAATAAAGATTTACCTAAGCTTCAATTATTAGGAACTGGAGGAACAGTTGCTTCAAGATTAGATTATACGACTGGGGCGGTTATACCTTCTTTTACTCCAAGTGAGTTATTTAGTTCCGTACCTGAATTGGCAGAAATTTGTAATCTTGATTGCGAAATTGTTTTTGAGATATTATCAGAAAATATGAGATTTGAATATTGGCAAAAATTAGCAGAAAAAGTTAAACAAGCCGTAGATTCTGGTTTTGATGGAATAATTATAGGACATGGAACAGATACTATGACATTTACTAGTGCCGCTTTATCTTTCATGTTAAAAGATTTATCTATTCCAGTTGTGTTAACAGGGAGTCAAAGAAGCTCCGATCGTCCTTCTTCAGATGCTGCTTTAAACCTGATAAACGCTGCTACTGTAGCTACTTCTGATATAGCTGAGGTTGTAATAGCTATGCTAGGTTCTCCTTCACATGATTATGGATTAATTCATAGGGGAACAATAGTTAGAAAAATGCATTCCTCAGTAAGAGATACTTTTCGTACTATTGATGATATTCCGTTAGGGATGGTAAGGGACAGGAAGATTAAAACATTTAAAAATAATTACAGAAAACGAAGTCGATCTGAAACTACTATCAATACGAATTTTGAGAAGAAAGTAGCTCTCATTTATTCTTATCCTGGACTGGAAAATGAACAAATTGAATTTTATATAGATAAGGGTTATAAAGGTATAGTATTTGCTGGAACAGGGCTTGGACATGTCAGCACATATGTTTATAATGCTATTGAAAGAGCCGTTCAAGAAGGAATTACTATTCTTATGACCACACAAACTTTACATGGTTTTGTAGGGATGAATGTATATTCCACTGGGAGAGAATTACAACATTTAGGCGTTATTCCAGGTAGGAACCTCTTACCAGAAGTTGGGTACGTTAAATTAGGTTGGGTACTAGGACAAACAAACGATCTAAAAGAAATCAAAGAGATATTGTTAACTAACATTGCTGGGGAGTTTATCGATAGAGAAGTTCCAATCGCTTTTAATTATAATATAGATGAGTTATTAAAAAATAAAAAATTATGATTTGTTTCTCTTGTTTTATCTTAAAATTAAATAAATTCTAACTAAAATAATAAAAAATTTAAACTTTTATTAATTAGATATTACTAATTCGATATAGTAAGTGATCTTTATGGGAAAGCGAATTTTAGCTCAAAGAAAAGGATACGGAAATTTATGGGCTCGATCTCCAAGTCACCGACATGTAGGAAAGGTAAAGTATCGTCCCTTCAAGAATAATGAAAAATTGTTAAAATTTAAAGTGATTGAATTCATTCACGCTCCAGGTAGAGGAGCTCCAGTAGCTAGAATTAGTTACGAAGATGGGGAAAAAAGTTTATGGTTACCTCCAGAAGGAATTTATGAAGGACAAGAATTTATTCAGTCTAAAACGGGATATGGCCAAGAAGTGACAGTAGGAAATATCTTACCTGTGAAAAAAATCCCCTTAGGGACTCTTGTATTTAATATTGAGGGAACTCCGCAAGATGGTGGTAAATTTGCGAGAGCATCTGGAGTAGGCGCCATTGTAAGGAATAAATCGGGTAAAAACATTGAAGTGCTATTTCGATCAAAAAAAACTAAATGGTTTAATGAAAATTGCCTTTGTACGGTTGGAGTTGTTGCTGGTGGCGGAAGAACTGATAAACCGTTTTTAAAAGCCGGTAATAAACACCATTATGTAAGATCTAAAGCTAAAAAATGGCCGGTTGTTCGCGGAGTCACGATGAACGCAGCAAGTCACCCCTACGGAGGAGGCGCAAAACAAAGTCCTCATAAACCAACAACAACCTCTAGAAATGCCCCTCCCGGTAGAAAGGTGGGACAAATAGCCGCTAGGAGAACAGGTCATCAGAACTAAAATCTTATTTTAAAAATTTTTTAAATAAAAAGCAATAATAAATTAAATTTTCGTAGATATTCGCTTTTTAATAGAAATTTAAAAAAAGAATAATAATTGATCATAGATTATTTCTATTATAGAAATAAAAGATCAATAAGTTAGCTATGAATCATAAATTTATTAATCCAAGTGAAACTCGTTATCGAACTAAAATAGCTGAAATTTTTACAGAGGAAAAAAAATTAGAGAATTGGTTAAAAGTTGAAGCCGTATTAGCAAAAGCACATGCTAAATGGGGCAATATCCCTCAAGAGTCCGCAGATGAGATATGTAAGAAAGCTAATTTGAATTATGTTAAATTAAATCGGGTAAAAGAGATTGATAATGAAATTCATCACGATTTAATGGCTATGGTTAAGGCTTTATCAGAACAATGTGAAGGAAATGCTGGAAAATACATACATTTAGGGGCAACAAGTTACGATATTGAAGATACAGCAACAGGATTACAGTTAAAAGAAGCTATAATATATATCACTAATTCTTTAAAAAAGCTATTAATAGAACTAATAAAAATTATACAAGATAAGAAATCGCTTGTTTGTATAGGAAGAACTCACGGACAACACGCTATTCCAACTACATATGGGATGAGATTCGGCGTGTGGGCATATGAAATAGATAGACATTTAGATAGGTTAAAAGAAACTCTAAATCGTATATCATATGGTAAAATGTCGGGTGCCGTAGGAAATATGGCGAGTTTCGGAGAGAAAGGCATTGAAATTCAGAATTTCATAACGAAAGAGCTTGGATTAAATCCAGCTTTAATCACGAACCAAATAATTCAGAGAGATCGTCATGCTGAAGTCCTATTTTTAACAGCGTTGATCGGACAATCATTGGCTAAAGTCGCAAGGCAATTTCGAGTGCTCCAAAGAAATGAGATCGCTGAAATGTTTGAACCTTTCAAAAAGACTCAAGTAGGAAGCTCGACGATGCCTCATAAGAGAAATCCCCATAAATCTGAACGAATTTGTAGTTTAGCTAGAGTTTTAAAATCCAATATTATACCCGCTTTAGATAATATAATATTAGAAGATGAAAGAGATATAACGAATTCTGCTAACGAGAGGATAATTTTTGCTGAAAATTTCATACTGTTAGATTATATGATAAAACAATTAACAAGTATTATCCAAGAAGTTGAATTTGATAAGGAAAGAATAGAAGAAAATTTAAATCTTACCAAGGGAGCTTGTTTATCCGAAAAAATCATGTTGAATTTAGTTGAAAAAGGTATCGGAAGACAAAAAGGGCATGAAATTTTAAGAAAAGCAGCAATAAAAGCAAAAAAAGAAAATCGTTTTATTAAAGAAATCTTATTAGAAAATGGAAAAATAACGGAACGTTTTACAAAAGATGAAATTGATGATTTGTTAAACCCGCATAACTACATAGGAAAATCTCTTGAGCTGGTAGAAAATTTATTAAAATTTCTGAAAAATAAACATAATTTGTAAAAATGTCTGACGAAAAAGATATATATTCTCAACTAGGGGTTTCCTCAAAAAAGGAAGATGTTCATAAAGCAATCCAATCGATTGATAAAGGATTATTCCCCGGAGCATTTTGTAAAATATCACATGATGTAGGTAGGAGAGACGACTATTGTTCAATATTTCATTCAGATGGAGCAGGAACAAAAGCAAGCTTAGCTTATATGTATTATAAAGAAACGGACAAAATATCTGTTTTTAGGGGGATCGTAAGAGATGCTATTGTTATGAATATTGATGATATGTTGTGCGTTGGAGCTACTGGAAATTTTTTTATATCTAATAATATCGGTAGAAATAGACGATTTATCTCGGGCGAAGTAATTAGTACAATTATTAAAGAGTATTTTACATATAGCGAAAAGCTGTCTGAATTAGGTCTAAATGTCGTAATGTGTGGAGGCGAAACTGCTGATGTAGGAGATATTGTAAAAACTTTACTAATTGATGCCTCAGTTTTTACCAGTATGAAAAGAGAAGATATTATTAATGCTGAAAACATCAAAGCAGGAGATGTCATAGTTGGATTAGCTAGTGATGGACAAGCATCATATGAAGACGAATTTAATAGCGGAATAGGAAGTAACGGACTAACCTTAGCCAGACATGGGGTCTTATCTCATACTTATTATAAGAAATTCCCTGAATGTTATGATCAAAACCTTGATGAACAATTTATCTTTTTTGGGAATTATCAACTTACCGATAAGATCAAAGGATTGAGTTTGACTATTGGAGAAGCTTTATTGTCTCCGACTAGAACTTATGCTCCATTATTGTTGGATGTACTAAAAAAATACCGAGAGGAAATTCACGGAATAATCCATAACACGGGAGGAGGTCAGACGAAAATTCTCAATTTTGGTAAGGGTATTACTTATCTTAAAAATAATCTTTTTAAAATGCCCAAAATATTTGAAATTATAAAAAAATCTTCAGAAACTTTATGGAAAGAAATGTATCAAGTGTTTAATATGGGTCATAGAATGGAAATTTGTTGTGATGAGTCAATTGCTAAGGAAATCATAGATATTACTAAAAAATACAACATCGAATCAAAAATCATCGGGCAATGTGAAAAATCGCCTTATAAGAACAAAAACCAACTAGAAATAAAATCTGAATTTGGATCTTTTAATTACGATTAAATTCATTTAAAAAATATATAATGTGATTGAGATTTTTGACGAAATTTGTATAGGTGCTGCCCTTGTTGATATGGTCGCTCAAGTAGTAAGACATCCTACTGATGATGATGAAGTATTCGTATCAGACTTAACTTTATTATCTGGTGGAGCAGCCGCTAATACTGCTTATGCTTGTGCGAAAATTGGATTATCAACAGCGTTCATTGGAATAGAGGACTTAAATTTTTTTTGAATGCTTCAAATAAAAAAATTTAAAATATTTCGATTTAATTATTTGTTATTCATTGAACTTCTTGTTAGAGATAGATAAATTATGAGAAGACCTAAAAACCCTTTAAAAAAAATATTTAAACAACGAATATATTATTTCTTCGAAGTTCTAATTATTTTTCTTGGAATCTTTATTTTTATGTTAATTCCTACTTTTCTACTACCTTTCTTTATTGATTTTAATTCTATAATTTTTGAACCTCTTTTTTTTATATTGAGAGCGGCAATTATTATCGTTGCGATTCCTTTATTCCTATATTTGGCTAATTATATAATGGAGTCTCAAAGAAAAAAATTAATCTTAGAAGAGGATATCAGCCCTTCAAAGAACTTTTTAACTTTATTTAATATTACAAAAAAGAATTTTAAATATCAGCTTTTATATGGAATATTATTACTTTTTTTAATTTTTATACCGTTAGATTTTTTTACATATTTATTTTTACCTGATATGTTATCTTATATGTCCATAGTTTTAAACCCTACGGGGGAGTTATCTTACAACTCTTACTTTATGGAGAGTTATTACGTGTTTCTTCTATCTGTTATTATAATACAAATTTCTGTCGCTATATATGAGGAAACATTATTTAGAGGTTTTTTAGCTAATAGAGGAAGTGATTACTTTAAAAAAATGTCTGCCGTAATTATGACTTCCTTTGTTTTTGGTTTAGGGCATTTTATTTATATTTTTACGACACCTAGTATCGGGTTACCAATAATTTTTCCTATTATTTGGTTTTTACAGACTTTTATAGTAGGAATTATTCTTGCGATGCTGGTTTTAAGACGACGTTGGATATTTCCAGTAATTTTTGCTCATGCAGTAAATAATATTATTACAGCCCATTCAATTTGGAATTATATACATGGTAACGATTTTTCATTAATGAGCTTTATTGTTTACGTTCCTTTATTAATTATCAGTATATTTTTGTTTGTTTGGCAATTCTCTCGAATCAAAGAAAGTTTATCAATAGGTTTTAAAGAATTTATTTCATATTTCAAAAAAGATAATGAGATGGGAGAGGGTTGGTTAAATAAAATTGTTATGATAATGATGGATTTTTTATTCGGTTTGATTATTTTTATTATTGTAATAATTATCTTATAGCGAAAAAAAAAATGGTAAAATTAGGGATTATTTCAGACACTCACATAACAAAGAATGATGAACCTAATCTAATTGAATCTCTAATTAATCAATTAAAAGAAATCTTCGAAGACGTTGACGAAATCATACATGCTGGAGATGTATGTGAACCTTTTTTCTTAGAAGATTTGAAAAAAATCGCTCCAATCAGATGCGTAAAAAGCGATTTAGATGAAATAACGGGATTAGAGACATTTATTAAATTCCATGTTGAAAATTATAACATTGGCGTAATTCACAAGAAACCTGATAATTTAGAAGACTTTTTTAAGCGAAATAACCTCCACATCCTTATTTTTGGACATACACATCAGCCACTCATAACAGGTACACCGTACAATACTTTATTAATTAATCCGGGAAGTCCTACAAAACCTAAAGCACCTATTCCAAAAAAAGGCTTTGAAAAACCTATATCGAGACCAAGCGTAATAACATTAAAGATTGATGAAGATAACATTTTATCTACATTTTTAATAAACATAAAAAAGACATAAGGCAAAATTTAATACTAAATTGTTCATAATATTTATAATATTAAAGTTAAGCGAGAATTTTTATAAAATTGTTTAATAATAATTAATAAGTGAATATTTCTTATGGTAAGCAGACTTGACCAAGTTCTCAAAGAATTAAATGATAATGGTAATTTTAGAGCTTCTCTTTTTGCTACAAATGCAGGACTAGTTTTAGCATCGCAAAAATCAGAAGACATTGATGAGCGGGTTGTTGCGGCAATGGGCTCATTATTAAGTGATGCTGCATCAAACGCGTCTGAGGAAATGAATTTATCCCTACTTTCTAGTATAAAGATTAAATATTCAGAAGATTTTATTATTTGCCGAAATATAATTATGTCAGATAAAAAAACGCAATTCATTTTAGCGGTCCTATCAAAAAGTCCGGAATCTAATGAAATTGAATCTTATTACGACCAACTCCTCGATTGGGCGGTTGAAAACGCTACGCCAGATTTAGAAAAGTTGTCTTCCATTTAAATAACATCAGTTTTTCTAATAATTCTCTTTTCTTATTAAAGATCTTATAATATCTTATTTTGTAATCGAATTGTAGAATTTGCTTACTTCTTGCGCGATATTTTCTTCAAATCCCGAGTAAAAATGGTCGGCTCCATTAATAATCTTATACATTTTTGGTTCTAAATAGAAATTATAATGGTTTTCAAAATTTTCATAGAGAGCTAGCGTATCTCGATTTCCTTGAATAAACAATTTTGGTTTTTTAGTTTGAGAAAGCTCCTTATATTTTGAGCCCATAAAATCCCAAGGAAAAGAAATTGCACAATAACCAATTATTTTCTCAGAAAAATTTACAACAGAACAGCCAATAGCGGCGCCGTAGGAATAACCACAGATCATTATTTTTTCAATATTCTTCTCGTTTATTAAAAAATCAACACAAGCTTTCACATCGCTTAACTCACCCTTTCCGCTAGTATGACTTCCTGTTGAACTTCCTACTCCCCTGAAATTAAACCGTAAACATGAAATCTTATTTTGAACACACATATCAAAAACGCCAGATACGACGTTGTTATACATATTGCCCCCATATTTTCCCTTTTTAGGGTTTCAAACCCAGAAAAATTGAGGATGTGGGTGACAAATTAATACAACAGACTGGGAAGACTGAAAAATCTCGGCTTCAAGCCTAATTTCATTAGTTTCAATAAATATTTTATCAATGCCTAGCATAATTTTAATTAGTGTTTAATCTATTTAATCTATAATAATCTTAAAGAATCTGGTAAAAATGAGTTTTAATCGCATTTTAATTGAAAAAAAAATAAGAGAGTTTTTGCACGAAGATTGTATGTTTATTGATATTAGTTCAAAATCAATCCCTATGGATTCAATTTCGTCCGCCAAGATTATTGCTAAAAGTGACGGGTATTTATCGGGTATAGAAGAAATCGAGATATTATTTCATGTTTTAGAAGTTGATGTTACTCTCAAGAAAGAAGATGGCGCTCAAATCCAAAATGGCGATGTAATAGTGGAATTACGTGGAAAAACTAAAGATATCTTGTTAGGCGAAAGAGTGGGTTTAAATCTTATGAGCCATATGAGTGCAATTACCTCAACAACGCGTAAATTTGTTAAGATAATTGAGAAATCTGGGAAAATAGTTAAAATAGCATGTACTAGAAAAACCCTTCCCGGTTTACGATTATTTGAAAAAAAAGCTGTAGATTTTGGAAAAGGAGATACCCATCGTTTTAACTTAGATGATATGGTGCTTTTAAAGTCAACACACCTAAAATTTTATAACGGAAATGTCGCAGAACTTCTCAAAAACGTGAAAAACAACGTTAGTTTCACAAAAAAGATAGAAGTTGAAGTGGAAAAAGTTGAGGATGTTCTAATTGCTGTACAATACGGAGCAGATATAATAATGCTAGATAATATGAATCCCGATAGCGTACAAGATGCGATTAACTTACTAAAAAAGCATGATTTACGCGAAAATGTCATTATTGAAGTTTCGGGAAATATTACGCAAGATAACATAGTTGACTATTTAATTTCCGAGCCTGATATAATAAGTACAAGCGTGCTCACGCAAAAACCTACCGAATTTGTAGATTTTTCACTTCGATTTGATTAAATGTGAATTAATTAATCGATTATAACTTCGTGGATTGAGCTTATTATGTCTTTAATCTTAACAATCGCTTGGTAAAGATCCTTAATAATTCCGAATTCTCCTACTACTAAAACAATTTCAATTTTTTTTTCTGCAATTCTCCAATCGGTGACGGCCTTAATTATCGAGTGAAATTTATGATAAAGCTCAGAGATCTCATCTGCAATAGGTTCTTTAAACGGATAGACAAGATTTATTGACATAATTCGATATCCTTCTAAATTTTCAAATTTTTCATAGTTTTCAATGAATTTTATTATTGCATCTCTTAATGCTTCGCTTTTTGAATTAAATCCGCTCTGATTTCGAACTTTTTCAAACCTATCAAGTAAATCCTCACTTACTTGTAAAGAAATAATTTTCATTATAAAATCTATAAAAGTATTTTATGTTAAAAGTTTTGAAGAATTCCACACACACAATTTGTCTATAAAAATCGGTTAATATAATCGATGCTTTCTTGTAATTTCTTATTTGAGGATAATTCTATAATTAAAGCCCCTTTATAGTTGTAAC
Source organism: Promethearchaeota archaeon (assembly GCA_030615145.1). Lineage (GTDB taxonomy): Archaea > Asgardarchaeota > Lokiarchaeia > Sigyniarchaeales > SOKP01 > SOKP01. The sequence goes on from JAUWZT010000046.1 coordinate 10,182, forward strand.
TGTTGATAATCTCTAAGATTTCTTTAAATTTGACTTTTCCACTGCCTAGAGGAGGGTGTGTATCGGTTTCTTTAGTGAAATTCTCAACTAGATGTACGTTCTTGATAATGTTATGAGATGTTTCCCATAAATCCTCTACATTTCCGTCGTTAGTATAGAAATGACTCGTATCGTATGTAAGAAAAAGATCGGTTCTATTAATTTTCCTTAATATTTCGTAAATATTATTTTCGTCTAACATAATATTAGTATTTTTGGGCATATTTTCTAAGCAAATCGTTAAATTAAGGTTTTTTGTGAAATCTAATAAAGTCTCAATCGCCTTGGTTAATTGAATTTTGTTATATTCTCTAATTGATTCTATCAGAAAATTCGCTAAACCTGGATGTATTGTCATCATATTAACATTTACTTCTTCACAAAGTTTAGATGTTTCAATATAGGCTTCTACTGAAGCTTGAGAAATCGAATTATTGTGGGAACACAAATTTACATCGATAAAAGGACCATGAACTTGCTTTTTCATAGAATAAGAACTCATCAAGTCAACGAATTTTTGTTTAATCTCGTCTATAAATATATTTTGTGGATCTATAACTATTTCTACTACAGCAATGTCTTGTTCTTCGGCAAAATTAAGACATGCTTCTGTAGATTTAGACAATAAATCATCAACATTCTTCCACTTGTTACTAAGTCCAAAATCGATAATATCTCCTAAAGAACTGATACCTAATTCCATAGAAATCAACTATTTGATTTTTTACTCCTCATTTTTCGTGGATAACAAGCAAATAATCCGTTAAACATCTTCTCGTGTTCTTCAAGGTTTTCCTCAGGGATTGTTAATGGGTCTCCAATTTGCAGTGCACCCCAATACACTTTTGCCAACTTTTCTAATATTATTGCAAACCGAACTGCATGATCAACAGATTTTCCGCATATGATTGCTCCATGATTTGCAAGTATCGCTGCGTTATTTCTACCTAACGCTTTCAACGCATTTGGTCCCATTTCTTCTGTGTGGGCTTCAGTAATTTCAGTACATCGAATTTCTCCACCAAGGAAAATCAATTGTTGTTCCATTATAATTGGAATGCCTCTTCTTAGAACTGAAAGCATAGAAATATAAGGAGAATGATTGTGGATAACACATTTAACTTTAGGTCTATCCTTATAAACGGCTAGATGCATTTTAACTTCCGTGGATGGAATTTTACCTGAGCCTAATACATTTCCATCTAAATCCATATGGACAATTAGCTCAGGACTTAACAAGTTATATTTTGTTGAAGTGGGAGTGGAAAGTATTTCATTTTTATTGATTCTTACACTAACATTACCTTCTCCATCCTCAACTAACCCTTTACTATATATCTCTTGAGCGCCTCTTACAACCGTTTTTCGAAGTTGTTCTAACTTATCCGTTTCCATATGATTTTAAATTAAAGATTGATTAAAAATGTATTACATAGAATTAGATATTCATTAGAGATGAATTATGTGATTTTGCAATTTTAAATTAATAATTCAACATAGTCTAACTTTTTTTATTTTATTTGGAAATACTAACAATGTCTAAATTAGTGCAATTTATTAAAAACGATTAAAAATGAGCCATTTTATCTTACATTGCGACTTAGATTGCTTTTTTGCTGCTGTTGAGGAACGAGATAACCCAAAATATATAGGAAAACCTATAGTAATAGGAGCAGACCCAAAAGAGGGAAAGGGAAGAGGTGTAGTCAGTACCTGTAACTATGAGGCTCGAAAATTCGGACTCCATTCTGCGATACCTATATCCCAAGCTTATAAAAGATGTCCTCATGGCATCTATCTTCATCCCAATTTTGAGAAATACCATAAAGCCTCAAAAGAAGTAATGGCGATTGTTAATTCCTATTCAGATATGTTTCAACAGGTAAGTATTGACGAGGCATATCTAGACATAACAGATAAGTGTATAAATTATAAAGAAGTTAGAGATTTAGCTGAAAAATTAAAAAATGAAGTACATAATAAAGTAGGCATAACAATCTCGATTGGGTGTGCTTCGACTAAATCTATAGCAAAAATAGCTTCTGATTGTAATAAACCTAATGGAATTACCGTAGTTGAACCTGAAAAAATAAAAAGTTTTTTGAAAAATTTAGATATTACCCGAATTCCCGGAATTGGATCCAAGTCCAAACTATATTATAATAAAAAAGGCATTAATAAGATTGGTGATATTATCAATACTCCGCTACATAAAATGATTCAATTGTTTGGCAAAAATGGTGAATGGGTATGGAAAGTTGCTACTGGTTTTGATAATAGAGAAGTGAAAGAAATTCACGGTGATAGCAAATCTATTAGCAAGGAACGAACTTTTTATGAGGATACGGACGATTTCAAAGTAATTTTGACTAAACTTGAAGAATTAAATAATAAAATTCATAAAAAATTAATTAAAAATAAGATTTTTTATCGGACGGTAACTTTAAAAATAAGACTTGAAGGATTTTTAACATACACTCGCTCAAAATCTTTTGCTCATCATATTCAAGATAAGAATAAAGTAATGAGAGTAATTGTTGATTTATTAAATCAATTTTCTATAATGAACAAGAAAGTTAGACTCGTTGGCATTAAATTATCAAATCTAGAAAAAGCTCCAAGTGTAATACAAACTAAATTAATACATTATTTAGCAGTTTAATTCGGATTTTTTAACTACTTTTTATGATTTTGCTTGATTTTATTATCATATTCATCAATCAGATTTATTTCTTAGAAACTTAAAATATAAATACTTCTACTTTTTAATAATTTATATGGCTAACTTACAATTCGTTGGGATGGTCTTTGAAACTTTTATTATCTTAATAGCGTTGATTTTTCTAGTCTTAATCCTAATGAAATATTACGAAAAGAAACACCAGTTAACTTTGTATCTCTTCTTAATTTTCCTAAACTACGTAATTGCAATTATATTTTCTTGGTTATCGAAGGTTATTGTGTTATATTCTGGAATCGATTATGTATATAACACCATCCTTCCAGATCCTGGTACATTATTGTCCTGGATTCTACTTAGAATAACTGATTTTAGAATAAGTTTTGTATTCTTGTCTATTGGTATTTATCTCTCATACATTTTCAAAGTAAAAATTTTCGGAAAAGGATACAATAAGGTTTTAAGAATTATCATAACGCTTTATGCGATTATTACCGCAGGATTTGCTTTATTTGTATATCAGAGAGGAAATACGCTATACGATGTTTTTGCTTTTCTATTTATTTTCATATTTATGACAATAATTTACATACCCTTTTTCATAGCCTCCTTTCAATCATATAAAGATACAGATAATAAGGTTTTTAAAACAGCCTTTTTATCTTTAGCAATAATGGCCATATTCTTTATTCTTGTGCCATTAAGTTTTTTAATTGATCGAATACTTATTTTGGCAGGAGGACCGGGATTTTCGTTATTCTACTTTTTAGCTTGGATTTTTGTTATTTTTGCCATTTTAGGTGCTTACTTTGGATATATTAGCCCAAAAAGTGAAAAATAGATTAAATTTAAACCTTTTTTTTCTTATAATATAATAAAAAGACTATGAAAGTTATTCGAGATATTTGGATTCTAACCGAAAATGGAATTGTTCTTTATCATCGCATATTTGACGAAAATTTGGACGATCAACTTTTTGGTGGGTTAATGAGTGCGTTAAATTCATTTGCTGAAGAACTTATTGATAAAGGATTATCTAATTTTGAATTACAAGATAAACGATATACTCTGTTAAAAAAAAATAGAATGCTATTTATAGCAAATTCAGCGAAAAAAGTAAAAGAAAAAAAAGTTATACAAGAAATGTTATTAATTGCTAGCAATTTTTTCGACCTATACTCAGAGGACTTTTTGCTTAACTGGAATCATGATGTAAGTGTTTTTAAGAATTTTGAAAAAGAAATCGAAGATAGCCTAGAAGAAACGATTAAAAAATTCCAAGATGCTTTTTGGTGAGCAATTTTATAATAGCTTCTCAATCGAATAACTTTCATTATATCTATTTATTAATTCTTCCATAATTTATAATTATAATGCGAATATGTTTAATCTTTTATGGAATATAATCTAAACTTATAATAAAGATAATTAACTCGATGAATTGGTGAATTTAAAAAAATGAAATCAATTGGTCTTGTGTTTTTATACGATAGAAATTTAGGAGCTCCAGATGAAGTCTCAAAAAAATTTAGTGAATTTTTCTCATTTGTTTCTGAAAACCTCGTACTAGAAGGTTTAGTTGAATTGCCAAAACTGAAGGAAATTATGGATTCAAGAAAAATATATTGGGCGGGAATTAAACAAAATTTTGAAACAATTCTGGAAGATCATGACGCATTTGGTAGAATTGCCTGGAAAGTATTTAGTGATTATTCAGGAATCGAACCTTCTGAAGAAGTCAAATCACTGGTTTACGGTAGTGATAAATCACCTTGGAAATTTACTTTACTGGCATGTGTTCTTTATGAATAAGTTTAGGAATCAATAATTCTTTCTATTTCTTTAAAATATGAAATTAATAATTTATTTCTTTCTTTATATGAATTAGAACCTTCTAAATTGGCTAAATTACCATATAGTGAATTATAATTCTTTAAAAACCATAATAATGAGTAAATATCAAGTTTTTTGAAAAAGTCTTGCCTAATATTACAATTTTTCTTATACCCGTTATAAAAAGATTCTCTAATATCAATGTTATTTATAGGTTTTAAGGTATAAAATTCCATTTTTACAAAGTCTTGTGCCCTAACACCAACTCGCCAATCGTCAAAATCTATAATCCCATTTATCTGGATTTTGTTAGGGGAATCTTTTACTATTAGATTTGTCCATTGAAAATCGTTGTGAAGTACGACTGGTTCATTTTCTTCTTCTAAAAGAGATATCCTATCCTTTAAAAATGTCTTTATTTCATTGTCATAACCAAGTTTTTTTTTTCTTGCTTCTTGGCTCTCCATTTCAAATTCTGAATTAATTTACCAATTAATTTCTGATTTTTTACCTATATTATAAATGTGCTCTTGAAATGAATCAAAAGATATTTTGTGCAATTTTCCTAAAAGTTCTCCTATATTGTTAAACAAAGTTAAGAATTTAGACTTGGAAAAGCTTAAATCCTCTTTACTATATTGATTAAACAAATCTTTTAAAGACTTTCCGTGTACATATTCTTGGATAGTAAAAATATGTGGAATAACTTCTTTAGTTTCATCAAAATAAACCAAATTTGCTACAGGTATAATAGGGGGGTTTTCACTACTAAATTGGTAGTCTCCTTTCCTGATAGAAACGATTTTTTTTATTTTTTTCCTAAGATCAAAGGAATCGGAATTTAGCGACCCGTCTAGGAAAGGAAATAGAAGTTTTTCTTTAACAATATTTTCATATTGAAAAGATTTTAAGGTCCGGAATTTGAAGATTAACTGACTCTTTTCAAAATTTACTCTGTATATTGTGTTTATATCAGCATCGAAAGGACCAATAACCTTCTTTATTGTACCTTGAGAAAGGAGGACTTCTACATTAGAAAATATGTTTATCATATCTTTTAATTGATATATATTATCTTTCCCTAAGGAAAATAATTTATATATATGCTTTTGGTTTATTAAATAGTTCACATATGCTTCTATTCTTTCTTTTGTGATTTCATCGAGGTTCCCTTTTAAACTTGGACTTAAAATATTTAAATCTTCTATTAAATTTGGTGAAAAACTTTTATATAAATATAAAAACGCATATTTCAAACCTCGTTGTTCTTTTCCATCTTGAGCTTTAATATCATATATGTTATTTCTAATATGATTTATTTGTTCTTGAAGTTGGTGTAAATCTAAAATCTTTTCCTCAATTGCACAAAAATATAACTTTGAACTTAAATTAACTAAGTTGCTAACACAGGGAACAATTCCAACATATTTTCTTAGATCTAAAGGAACTAGTTGAAGGAATTTCTGAAAATTTTCCTCGTTCTCACACAATAATGAAAAATCTTCGTTTATTAGTTCTATATATGATTTGCAATAATTTATGTTATCACAAGAGTCAATAAATCCAGAAAAATTATCATAACCAACCAATTCCTTAGCAGAAGAAGGGTTAATTTCATTTCCAGCAAATTTCTCACGATTATTGTGGATATAAATATGGTTATCAATGTTAACAGTTCCTAAAATGTATTCTAAATAGGAATTAACATCTTCAATTTTTTCTAAATAAGGTGGGGCTATTATAAAATTAAGGGAACCAAATTTTTTTCCTAAATCCTCTAATTGGTCGATTATTCGATCCTTATTATTTCCAAATATTCCTACAATTAACGGAGTTTTTTTACCAGTGACTTCTAATGTTAAATTTATCAATTTAATCTTTTCTTTTAATTTATCTGAAAAATAAAACCCAGCACCTTTAGTCCCAAATAAATAAATTGAATCCGCTCCGTTCACGAGTAGATGACGAGTTAGTAATGAATGAAGCTCAGTATTAACCTCTAAATCTTTATTAAAAAATGTGAGTGATGGAACAATAACACCACGGATTTTAGTCATACTGATATCCTCATTTCGAAAAATAATTTGAAATTATAAATTTTTTAATTTATACTGATTTAATGTTTTTATTCATATTGAATTTCTCACTTCCCTCTGTCCCTGCAATTTTA
>JAUWZT010000200.1 GCA_030615145.1 Promethearchaeota archaeon
TTACACTTTTTAACCTTTGTAGCGCTTCTTTTAACTTTTTGACGCGATTATATGGTCCTGAAACAGCAATAATTTCTAGACATTTTTCAAACTCTAAATGAATGTGCATTGTTGAAATAATGATGTCATAAAAATGGTGTTGAATGTCATTTTTTAGAATTTCATCTGTTTGCTGAACTGAAGCATAAACGGGTCTAGAATCATATTTGTGGTCGTGATAGTCGTGATCGTGATTAACTCCGTGCGAATGCTCGTGGGAGTCTTCTTTTTCGGATTTTCCAATAAAATGTTCGTGCAACATAATAATAGGAATGCATCCTACAACGTTCACAGAAGCAACAGGAATACTTTCTTCACTAACCATTAAAAAATGCATAGCTTTTCTTATACTATCTGATCTTGAGATACCTATTTTGTTTCTAAATGCCTCGAATTTATCGTACAAATCTTTTGGAAGAGACACTGTAAAGCGTTTGTATTCCTCCATCTTAAATATCTTTAATTTTTTTTTTTAATAGTAATGAATTATTTTTTTATTAAAATAGCTATTGGAACGCTTGCTTCTCGCCATTGGGCAATTTTACCCGAGTATTCTAAATTTAGTTTCACTCTACCATGATCTCCTAGTATTATCATCAAGGAATTATTTCTAAGCTGTTTGTAATTACCTAAAATCCACTTATCAGTACGCAAAATCAGTTTATCAATTAAATCTTCAGGAGTTCTTTGTTTAAGCGCTTGTTGTTGTTTATGAAGATTTTCAAAATCCAAAAAATGCATCCAAGAAAGCTCAAAATTATTAATTATTTTTGCAGATTCCACCCATGTACTCATGTCAGTTTCTTTTGGGACTGAATGAGTCCCACCATCGTACCTTTCTATATCTTTTTTTCTTCCGACAAAACAAGTCTTTTTTCCATGCTCATTTAGATATCTTAACAAATGAAAACCGTTGGGTTCAGGATCAAAACCACCGTACATTATTTGATGTAAAACACCTAAAGTGTAAGGATTTTTAGTAGATAGAAGTAACATCGCTTGAGAATTAGTAATCATAAATTGTGGTTTGTGATATGTGAGTTCGAATAAGCCAAAATTATCAATGATGTTTATACTGATCCTTTCAACACCTTGATAGAGATCGATAACAGATTGGACGGGTTCTGGAATAGTACCGAGCGGAGGAGCAATTCCTAATAATTTTAGGAGTGTTGCTGGTAACTGATTTAAGTAACACTTGATAGTTTGTAGTTCACTCATAATTAAATAATAAAAATTTATTCTTAAATTTATAATTATTAAATTGAAATTGATTACAATTTATTATAAAATAATGACGGTTTATTATTTTTAGTATAGTAAATATTTTTAAAATATTAGATTTAAATTTACCTACTTTTAAAAGTAAGAGAACCCATGAAATGAAATCTTTATATATTGATACAGCTAATTCAGGAATCTCGGGAGATATGTTCTTGGCATCCCTTTTAAGCTTAATATCCGATTCAAACGAAATTATAGCTGACTTAAAAGAATTAAAGCACTTTTTAAAAGGAATTTCCCATATCGAACTTGAATTAACAAAAGTTAAAAGAATGGGAGTCGATGTTAACCAACTTAAATTAGCTATCAAAGAATCTAAAAAACATAGAACTTCTAATGCACTTTACAACGCACTGGAACGATTTCTACTTGAAAAAAATTTCTCTGAGCCAGCAAAAATATACGCTAAAAAAGTATTAAACACATTATTCGAAGCAGAAGCAGAAGTTCACGGAGATCTAGTTAAAAATATTCATCTACACGAATTAAGCTCTGTAGATACTTTAATTGATATTTTAGGAGTAACTAAAGCATTAGATAAATTAGGGGGTTTTAACGAAAGTTTTGAATATTATTATAGTAAGGTTCCGCTTGGAGGGGGTAGTATTAAAACTGCGCACGGAATTTTGCCTGTACCAGCTCCAGCAACAGCTAAAATTTTAGAACTCTCCGAACTAGTAGTATTCGGAGGCCCTATCGAAAATGAACTCGTAACTCCTACTGGTGCTGCGCTTTTGGTTAATTTAAATCCAAAATTGGCTCAATTTACGAACCAGATGAAAATATTAAGAGTAACATATAGTACTGGGCAAAAAAAGTTTAAAAACTTCTCAAATGTTCTTCGGTTAATATATGGCGAGAGCGAAGAGACAATTAACACCCCAAATATGCACCCATTACAAAAATATGTTGAAGATGTAACTGTTTTAGAAACGGATGTTGATGATGTATCAGGGGAGATGTTAGGAAACTTCATCAATACAATGGAAAATGAAAAAGTACTTGATATTCAAGTTTTACCAAGTATAACTAAAAAAAATAGACCTAGTCACGTTATTAAAATATTATGTCATCCTCAAAACAGTTTTGAGATAATGCTTAAAACAATTAACGAGTTAAGCACATTAGGCATAAGATTTTATACAGTTAAGCGAGTATGCGTTGATCGTAAATTTGAAAAGAGTAAAATTGAGATAAATAGTAAAACTTACGAGCTAAATTTTAAAATATCTTACGTTAAAATGAATGATGAAATCAAAGTAATTAATGTAAAACCTGAATTTGATGATCTTAAGAGAATTAGTAAAGAAAGTGCTTTATCTATCAAAGAAATATTATTTTATTGTCAATCTGAGATAAAAAAGCATTTTGAAAGCAGTAAAAAATCGAAATAATTAGTAATTAGTAAAAACAAAATAATAAAGAAAAAAAAATAATTTTTTATTTAAATGGCTATACCATTCTTATTTTAATATTTATCTACTTGATATTTGTTTAAGAAATACTCGTCGTCAACCATTTGCTTAGAAAAGTCTTCTAAGCGTTCAAGTTCAATTCTTACAGCCCCTTCTTTCTCTAGTTCCCCTAATTCATGGAATATCTCAGCAGCTTCATTAAAAGATTTTATAACTTCTTCGTAGTTTCCAGAAACTTCAAGATCCTCAGCCAAAAATACTAAACTTTCGGCTACATCTAACTTCTTTCCTAACTTCTTTTGAATTTTTAATGCTTGATACGAATATTTTAAACCTTTTACATGATCTCTAAACTTAGTATGTGTTCTTCCTAAAGTCCTTAATACCATAGCTTCTTCGTTTTGCAGATTATTATCCTGGCAATATTGTAAAAGATCATTCAAAAATTGAATTAATTCTTTCTTTCTATTGCCCTTCGCACTGTCGTATTGCTCAATGGCTTCATTGAAACTCATTAAAGTATTAATGATATCACCACTTTCAAAAAATTCTTTAGACTTCTGAAAATTATCGGTTGTTGCGACCATTTAAAGTCTCAACTACATTGTAATTTAATTTATTTTATTTTTTATTAGATTTTTAAGAATTAGTAATTTCAATATTAATTATATTGCACTATCTATATATATCTTTAGGTTCGAAGAAAAAGATGTAAGAATATTAAAAAACCAATAGAGCTTTAGTAATCTCAATTTGGATAACATTTGATTTTGGTAATTGATTTGGGTAAAAAAATTATTTAATGATATTCGATACACTCGTTAAAAAATTGTTCAAATGGATGTCTATACAAATAATTTAGAATAGTCAATAATAGATTTAGTAAGCGCGTTTGAATTAATTATCAAAACATCTACAATTTTCTATTAAAAAATAATAAAAAAAAATACAATGTAGTAATTTAAAATATTCCTAATGGTCCGAGTAATGGTCCGAAAATGCATAAAAGTATTATGCCAACTCCATAAATAATCCCAACTACTTTAATCTTATCCTTTAATTCTGGAAGGTCGTATACGTAAAAAGCGCCAACGAAGAAATGGAAATATCCAATTAAGAAAATTAATACGGGATTATACCAATTCCACCAGACATATTCCCAAATTAAGTAATTTCCCCAATTTAGAAAGATCTCAACAACTACACAAAATAATGAAAATCCAATAGCCATAGCCCATCGATTAGGAAGTCCTAGGATCTTCTTATTTTTATCATCAGGTAAAAATTTAGCAAAGGTTATACCTGCTATAGAAAACATAAAAGCGATCTCTAAGTTCCAACCTATTAAAATAATATAGGCACTGGCGCTTGGCGTAGTCCAAAATGCGGAGTAATTACTGAACGCAAAAACTAATGCGTTCCAAATCTCGTTAATTAGATCTAAGCCTAATACCGTCAAGCCAGCAAATACTGTATTCCAGTTTTTCGTTTCTCTCGCTTGTTTAATTTCAACGCCATAAATATATAGAACTATCGCTAAAATTGGGATTATATACCATCCAGTTTCGGGATTTAACAGTCTTAATTTTGACAAAGCTTCAAGAGAAGCGTCTGTAGGTGTCATCTTAGTATACTCTTTAGTATTAGACTTGTTTACATTTTTATTGTAGTCATGCAAAATCTTTATTTTTGATATATATATACTTTTTTCGTTAGGAACTGATTTTCCTTAATTTTTTAATGAATTATTTAGCGATTTTATTAGCTATTAAAGCAGCAGAAGCTCCTGCTCCAAACCCATTGTCAATGTTGACTACTAATAAGCCTGGTGAGCACGATTGAAGCATCGTTGTTAAAGCACCAATACCTTTTTCTCCTAAACCGTATCCACTAGATATGGGAACTCCTATTACAGGAATGTCGACGAGCGCTGCAACAATTCCAGGCAAGGTTCCTTCCATCCCTGCGCATACAATTACTACGTGGATATCTTCTTTAATCATTTCACTGAGAGGTTTAAAAAGACGATGAATGCCAGCAATTCCTAAATCGTAGCTAGTAAAGATTTCACATCCCATTGATTCTGCAATTACTTTAGCTTCCTCAGCAATAGGGATATCTGAACTTCCGGCTGAAATTATGCCAATTCTTCCACCTTTCTTTTTAAATTTGAAATCTTTTTCTTTTACTATTAGAATTTTAGCCAATTCGTTAACAACCAATGATAATTCTTCTTTAACACCAAATTCTTTAGAAATTAAAGCCTTTTGTTCTTCTTTATACCTTGATACAATAGCAAATTTATTTTTCTTTAAGAATGTATAAATTATTTCTACAATCATTCGAGGTGTTTTGTTTTCCGCATAAATAACCTCAACAACGCCAGTGCGTAACTTTCTGAAGACATCTAATTTAGCCAAATCTCCAACTTCTTCGATAGTATTAGCCTTCAACATTTTTTCTGCCTCTTCAATAGAACACTTCTTATCAAGCAGTTTATTTAAAATTTCTCTAATCTCATCCACACTCAATCACCAATTTAAAATGTTTCAAACTTTCAGTTCATAATAATTTATACTATAAATAGAATCTTTTGGTCTTAATAAATTTAAAATCATAGCTCCAATGGATTTGTTTCAATATTTTCATTACGATGATTTTATTTAAGTATAATAATAAAAAAATTTGTTTTTAAAAAACAATATTAACTAATCAAACTTTTTTTGATATTAATCAATACTATAATTATATCCATTAAAAGTGGTTTTAAATGTTTGATTATAAATCGTATAAAGATGTTGATTTAAAAGGAAAAAAAGTTTTGATGAGAGTCGATATCAACTCTAATATCGACATTGAAAACAATAGAATTCGCGAATCACCTCGTATTCATGCTTTAATTCCGTCATTAGAAGAATTAAAAGAGAGTGCTGTGGTAATTATGGCACACCAATCTCGCCCAGGAGCTAAAGATTTTACTTCTTTGGAAATGCATGCCGAAGAAATACGAAAACTATTAGATCGTCCTGTAATCTATGTAGAAGATGTTTTTGGAGAAAAAGCAATTCATGCAATAAAAGATCTCAAAATAGGCGAAGTTTTAGTTCTTAATAATGTGCGAACTTGGGAACTTGAAACTAAACAATTTAAAGATTTCTCCGAAGCTGAAGAATTGGAAATGATTCAAACTCTGGCGCCACTATTCGATTATTTCATCGCAGATGCGTTTGGTGCGGCCCATAGAGCACAACCTTCGATTATTGGATGGCCTACCTTACTTGCAGGTCCTACTACAGTTAAAGAATTTAAATACATGAGTAAAATAATAGAATCCCCAGAAAAACCTATGGTCATGCTTATTGGAGGGGCGAAAGCAATAGATAAATTTAAGGCTATGAAATTTAATTTTGAAAACGAAAAACTTGATTACGCACTTTGTTCCGGTTTAACGGCAATTTTAATTATGGAAGCTATAGGAATCGAAACTGGGGAACCTAATAAGGCGGCGATAGCAAAAGATTTAGAAAAGGCAAAAGAGGACATCAAGGAAACTTACGAAAAATTCAAAGATAAGATAATTTTACCAAAAGACTTGGTAATTGACGATAATGGCAACAGGAAAGCAATTAATATCGACGAATTAAAGAAATATAATGCCGTAACTGGTGATATTGGACCTAAAACTACGGAAGAATTTAAAAGTATA
>JAUWZT010000144.1 GCA_030615145.1 Promethearchaeota archaeon
AAAACTGATAATATTATATGTAAACGAATTATGTTGTAAGAAAAATAAAATAAATGGAGATAAAAAATGAACGAAAAAATTGAATTAGTAATTAAAGATAATATTGCGATTATAAGACTAATGGATCCAGAGAATTTTAACCCTTTAAATAAAAATACAGGGAAAAAACTATTAGAAACTATAGAATCTATTCGAAATAATAGTACTGTAAGATGCCTAATAATAACTGGCTCTGGAAAGGCTTTTTCAGCGGGCGGAGATATAAAACAATTTAAGGCGAGTATTGAAAATGGCACATCAGGTCAAGTTATGGACGATTTAACGAAAGACCTTTATAAAATTGCGTTAACATTGCGTCTTTATCCAAAACCTGTTATCGCGTCTGTGAATGGCTGGGCTGTAGGAGCGGGAATGAACCTCGCTCTCTCGTGTGATTTTATAATTGCCTCAGAAAAAGCTAGATTTAGGCAATCTTTTTCCAAACTCGCTCTAATTCCGGGATTCGCAGGAACTATTTTGTTAAGCCGTCAGCTCACTTGGCAACAAGCAACACAAATGGCGTTTTTCGGAGATACTTATTCAGCTGAAGAGATGAAAAAACTTGGTTTTATCAACGAAATCGTACCTCATGAAGATTTAGAGGAGATTTCTTTACAATGGGCTGAGCGACTCGCCAAGGGACCTACATTAACATATGCAAGGACCAAAAAATTATTCTTTGAAGCCCTTAGTACTCCATTAGAAGAACACCTTGAAATTGAGCGACAAATGCAAGTAAAATCGGCTGAATCTGAAGATTATAAGATTGGCGTATTTGCTCTAAACGACAAAAAAAAAAATCCCAATTTTATTGGGAATTAGAAATTATACATAAATTCGGGTAAAATATTTTCTATAAATCTTAAATCCTTTTTAGAATAATATATATTAATTTAATATCGAGTAACTTAAAGTGTTTCTTTCGATGAGTAAGGGATTTAGACTTCTGAGGGTGGAATATATCTTTTCTGTGCTCGTTCCTTGTTTATTGAGCATATATTTAAACGATTACGATGTTTTTGCTCACATTTGGATACTAGCTGGATTTGGGTTTTATGCCATTACGGGAAATACGCTCAATGATGTAATCGATATGAAAGATCCAAACGAAAAGGAAACGCTAGAAAGAGTACAGGGTTATAGACGAAAAGAAATATTCACAATTTCTTTGGCAAGTTTTTTATTAGGGACCGTATGTTTCATGAATAGTATCGTAGCAAACCCACTCTTAGGAATTTATTTAGCAATTATTGTTATTTCCGTAATTTTCTACTGTCTATTTAAATCGCTGGTTATTATAAACCATATTATTTTAGGAATATCACACATTTTATTACCTTATTTTATGATAAAAATCAACGCTGGCGATATTTCTATGAATTTCTTTCCTGATCTAACTTTATTTGAGTTATTAATAATACTTTCTATAGCTTCTGTGGCATTTTCCGGTCAAATGCTTCACGAAATGATTGATGGAGATTCGTTATCAAAATTATCTCCAAAAACTTCTCGATTAATAATTTGGATAGCATCTATAATATCGCTGACAATCGCTATATTTTCGTTAGTTATTACTCAATACATTATATTTCTACCAATAGTCTTCTTTCCTTTTGGAATTATGTATATTTTTAGGAAACCTAGAACCGATTTAGTTGGTAGAAGCTCGTTAAAAGATGTAGGAATCATATTAGGAAATCTTACTTTCGTTTATATAATAATTTTGATCATTGCACCTTAAAAAAACCATTCTTAATAACGATTTTAAAAGATTTTATAAATATGAGTGAAAAAATTTTAATAAATTATATAATTATTAGAAATTTTTGTATTAATTTAACCCATAAGAGGTATAAAAATTTGTTTAAGGGTTATACGACATTTAAATAGGTGAGTTTCCAATATAATATTAATCAAATGTTTTAAACTAAAATATTTGATATACTTTATACAAAAAAGAAATCTAATAAAGAAATGGTGAAAATTATAATAAATAAAAAAAAAATAACGCCATTAATAGCAATTGTTTTATTCATATTGCTGGGCGCGTTTAATATAAGTTCTGGTATCGCAATTCATATGCAAGGAGACGGAGCAACCTTTAACCTTGATAAAGCGGATCCGGTAGGATACGGTGTTTTTATTCCAGCACCAAATATGTATACTACTATGTCGATAAGTGGGTCAAATCAGGGAGAATTTACGATAATGGAATGGGATGGATGGGATGCAGACCCAGATAACCAAGAAACTGTTTATTATCTTGGAAACGATGTTAGTTACGCATATCCATGGTATTTTGAAGATCTTTTATTGAATAGTACAACTAATAATGACTATATTGACCCTTGGTCAGTTCGTTGGCTGAATGTAAGTGCATATAATGCAGAAAATGATACTCTATCGCCTTATACTTTGAATACCGTATTTAATTACTATGTTATGGCTGAAGAAAGCGAATTAACTGTGCCACTAAATAATTCTATGCCAATGCAAATTGATTTACTCCTTTCTTCAGGTCCAAAGATATTAAAACTTGATTGGTTGTTAGATAATCCTAATGCAAATCCATTAAGTCCATCAAATAAAATAAATTTAATATCTCCATCAGGGAAAATAGTAAATATGCCACCACCAATTGCCGCTAGAGAGTATTTTGGTGCTCACACAATTTTCTATTATACAACTTTTGTAGCACATGAATCAGGAACATATAGATTATTAATATACGCCTCATATGCTCCAAATCCTGGTTATTTAAATTTAGAATTTTTGGATTTTAATGTAAGGGATTTAACCGTTGATAAAGTATCTTTTGCTGGAGATGGAGATGATTGGCCGAGTTATCTTGAAAGACTTGAGGATGAATGGGATGCTGAATGGTATAGAATTAGTGGAAAGAAAGGAGATAAGTATAGCTTGGATTTTGGATATGATTATAAAATTAGAACCCCGTTAGTAAATATATTCACTCCTTGTGAATATGGGTATAACATGGATTATAATATAATTTCAGGTACATACGATATATATTTTCCAAAAACAGGAAATGCATATATATCTTTTACAGACACAGAGACTGATGGCCCATTTTTAGCTTCTTTATATTTAAAAGAAATCCCTGTTGTAGAATATAATATTGGGGATAATGTAACGAGCATAAGAGTGTCGAGGGATCAGAGAAAAGCAATAGATTTTACAGTAGAGCAGGATTCATTCGTTAGGTTCAATTATACATATTATGGAGAAGGTCTTCCCAATATAACTTCATTTGACACACACAATGATTTTATTTTTAAAAATGCCAAAAAGCTAGACTGTTATGAAGCCTTAAGCCCAATTGAGACAAAACAAGCTGGTACCATGTATTTCTACTATTATTATTTCCCTGCGGGTGGTTATGAAGCAATAATTAAAAATGATGATATTGAATATGACGGTGTCCTCCAAATTAGTTCTGAATATGTCGAATTCGCAAATACGACGATCCCTATGAATATTTTATCTTATCCAGATATTTATCCATCAAATTTAACGACAATTGAGTTCACGCCTGATGTGTATTATTCAAGTCTTAAACAGGCTCAATGGTTTGGAATAAATATAACAGAGACAGGGCAATTATTTTTTAATACCACAATATTAGCTTCTGACTATCTAGCTGAAATACCAACTTCAGCAAACCCATCAGTTGTTCTTGTGTATAATGGAACGGGAAGTGGAGAATATTA
This sequence comes from Promethearchaeota archaeon, assembly GCA_030615145.1. Taxonomy (GTDB): domain Archaea; phylum Asgardarchaeota; class Lokiarchaeia; order Sigyniarchaeales; family SOKP01; genus SOKP01. The sequence continues at coordinate 3,771 of JAUWZT010000144.1, forward strand.
CGATTATACTTCAAAGTCACACACTTATCTTCAATCGTTCCCTGCTTTTGGAAATATAGATGATTATCTCTATATTGCATATACAAGTAAATGGCATGATATGCACTTTAATATATCCCAATTTGGGACAGGGGGTGTAGAAAATTACGTAGAGGTCTGGGATGGTAATATTTGGGACGAATTAGACCAAGATTACGAGGATACTACTGAATTCCAATTGGATAATGGAACATGGGTTCTGGATATTTATAATGACGATGATTTTATAGCTTGGTCGAAAGGTGTAGGAGGTGAGTTTGATCTTGACGGTATTGATGAGGATATGTATTATTGGCTGAGATTCGACTGTAATAATGATTATTTACCTATGCCATATTTTGATCTAATTAGTTTATCAAATATAACAATGCACGGAGATGTAAATTTTGCTCTTGTTAGGGATAGCGGATATGAATATTGTGATTTCTGGGAACCAAATCAACCTTCTTCTATGACTGATTTAAGAATTAATCAAGAATCAGGACATACCACAGCTTCCGAATACCAATCATTTTTAGCCACTGGACCACCTGGCATTATAGGTGTCGAACCGGGCTATTATAAGTTTTTGGTCATTCCTGAAGGATGGAGCCATCCTGGAAATTTGAAAGTTCAATTTGGCTTTTCAGACTTTGATGGCTACAGCGTAGAAACAGCGTATAATATCACAAAGGAACCACTTGTTCATCCATGGCAAATTGGAAATAATGTTAACGTAAGTGATCCCATTCTATATAATTCTACAACGTACCCCTATGAACTAACGACAGCATTCAATAGCACAACCAATACTATATTCTATTTAGATTGTTACGGTGATGCTTATAGTTGGACACAATTAGTTGTAAATACAAGGAATGTAACTAGTTATGATCTTTATATTATGCAAGACCTTCCTTGGATTAGTAATAGCGGCCCAAATGGTGAAATTGCTCTTATTGCTACTGGTTTAAACAATAATGATACAATTGAATTTGGAGTGTTAGTAGATGAATTTACATTAATCTTTGCAAACATTGCTCCAAGTGCAGATATGGTCTCTTTTAAGACCGATTTGAGTCAATATAACACAACAGCATTGTATGGCAGTGAAATCACCGCATCATACACTCCTCCTGTACCAGGTCTAGATCCACTTGTTTTAACTTTGATGATTGCAATACCCGCAGCTATAGGAGTCGTTGTCGTGGTTGTTTACGTAGTAAAAAAGAGAAGTGGCAAAACCTAATCAAATAAATTTAATTAATTAACTTTTTTTTTTGTTTTATATATATAAACACACATTTTTTTATGTAGTTCTTGTCTTTTAAAATAGTATAGAATGCTTATTTGCATTATTATTCCAATTAATCCAGTGTATTAAAGCAATGAGTCATGAATATATTCACCGTTTGTCTCTTTGTTCTTGTATTCAGAAAAAACAAAAAATATATTTAAAATTGAAAATACATTTAAAGTATGTCTTCACTACAAGGGAAAAATGTTATAAATATCAGCGAAACTATAGAATTTATTGATTATCATTTACAATTTTACAAAATTGGCATAGAAATATGAATGGAAATTATAATCTCTTGATAATTATCATTTAAATATTGAATAAATTGTGTTCAAATGGATTTAATTAACCAAAAATTTCTAAGAGAAGCAAGATTTTATGAAAAAATCGATGAAAAATTCTCCCAATGCTTAACTTGTGAAAGAAAATGCAAGATAGCAAAAGAAAAAGTTGGTTATTGTCAAACTCGAATTAATATAGCCGGAGTTATCTATACAATTGTTTATGGGTTAATTCCTGCTTTATCTTTCAATCCTATAGAAAAAAAACCATTATTTCATTATCATCCAGGAAGTACAGCTATAACAGTTGGTACTTATGGATGCAACTTCAATTGTTTTTGGTGTCAAAATCACCATATTTCACATCCTAAAGAAAGTATTGTTGATTTGGCCAGAAAGGCAAAAGATTATCTGTCCCCAAAAAAAGTAATCGAGCTAGCTCTAAAAAATAATTGCCAGGGAACATCAATCTCGTTTAATGAGCCTACTCTACTATTTGAATACTCATTGGATGTGTTTAAATTGGCAAAAAAGGAAGGACTATACAATACATATGTTACGAATGGATATATGACTGAGGAAGTATTAAAAGAATTGGTGAAAAGCGGATTAGATGCCATGAATATAGATATAAAAGGCAACAGTAGTATGGTTAAAAAACACTGTGAAAGTGACATAGAAAATGTATGGAGAAATGCTAAATTAGCGAAAAAACTAGGTGTTCATATAGAAATAACAACACTTCTTATCGAAAGTTTTAACACCGATGAAAAAATAATCAAATCAATTTCAGAAAGGATAATAACTGATCTGGGAAAAGAAACTCCATTTCATATTTCTCGTTTTTTTCCGCATTACAAATCTCGTGAACATGGTCTTATTAATCCAACTCCAATAAAATCTTTATATAAAACATATGATATTGCAAAAGAAGTCGGTTTAGAATTTGTTTATTTAGGAAATTTGCCATATTCGAAATATGAAAACACATATTGTCCTAAATGTTTAAGTTTAGTTATTGAACGATCTGGATTTGAAATTAATAAACATTTTTTGAATTCTCATGGAAATTGTAAATTTTGTGGAAGAAATATTTCCAAATGAAACTAAGGATTTTTAAAAAAATTTCCTTTATAAAGGTTTTTTACTGAAATTCTGGATAGAGATACCATTTATATATGGGCTAAAAATATAATTTAATTACCAAAGTCCGAAAATCAGTAAATTTTAGTTGTTTACAGCTAAAATTATTCCTTATAACATAATTTTAAAGAAATCTAATAATTAATTAAAAAATTACATCAAATCGCGTAAAAAGGAGGGGTAAATTATATCTGATTCTATTTCTAAAAAAAAAATTGAATATATCCAGCAAAAAGACGAATTTGATTATTTAAAAAGCTTAATCGACTCTCTTGAAAAGGGTAATAGTATCGGAATTTTGCTACAAGGTCCACCGGGTACAGGAAAGACCTTATTAGCAATTTCACTTGCTAAGGCATATAAGGCTTCTTACTATATTATTGATGGGTCGCCTGACCTTGATAGAAGAGATATCGAAGGTAATTGGGAACTTTTAAAGGGCGAAACTAAATTTAATTATGGTCCTCTTACTTTGGCCATTAAGGATGCAAATAATGAGGGAATAGCTTTTATTATTATTAATGAAATTAACGCTATTCGCGAAAATGAACAAATATCGCTAAATTCTCTTTTATCCGAAAATCATATCAACTTAATTTCAAAAGGTTTTGAAAAACACGAATTAAATTCTGAAAGTAAATTAATCATTATAGGAACAATGAATAAAGGAGTTATTGGTATTAATAAATTACAAGAATCATTTGAAGACCGCTTTATCATAACCCCTGAAATATCTTATCCGTTAAAAAATAAAGAAATTGATATTGCGAGCCAAATCTCGGGATATAAGAAAAAGATTGCAGAAATTGTTGTAGATGCTGCCCGCCAAATTAGGAAACAGGCGATTCAGGATTATTCTATAACAAAAATATTCTCAACTCGCTTAGTAGTAAATTTCTGTATGTTAATTTCTCTGATGCCTCCTAAATACTTAAAACACAACATCGAAAATGTAATCATCAATAAACTCGGAACTACTACTGAAGAAAAGAAAAGTATCGCCATGATTCTTGATGGAAAGATGTTCGAGACCAAGTTAAAGGAAGAACTAATTAGTAAAAAGACAAAATTAATGAGCTGGGAATGTAAGTTAGATAAAGATTCGCTCGACCATCTACTTACTAATACTAAAGCATGTTTTACTAATTATATTAGTAAATACGGCCGATCAAATGCGTTTAGACATAACGGAAATATAATGTAGAAATTGATTCAATGGATGTGGTTAAATAAAAGGGAAACTTTACAAAATTATTTTCAACTGACAGAGATTCTAAGCTTACCTACACAATACAAACAGCAAACAGGAAAAGACTACATTTACAACGGATATATAACCTTAAATTATATAAAGTGGATATATCAGCAAAAACCCGAAGATTTAAAGAAGTTTATGAAGGAATTATATCCTGTTTTATAACTTAAATTATATGTGAATTACATAAAATCAAATTAAAAAGCTACGTAATTGTGTTGACTGAATTAATAGACCTTTTTGAAAGGGATTTTACTTCCGATGTATTAGCTTTAACCAATATTGGAAAAAGAATTAGTGGGAACAAGGACATAATGATACAGTATATAGGCAATATCCCTGCGGTTTATACTGATTGCAAATTTATATATTTACCTAACAAATTTAAAGAGGATATAAAAGCGGCTCAAGGTCTTGTTGCTCACGAAAGCGGTCACATAGGATACGGTTCATTTGAACTAGGATTTATAAAATTGATTGATAACCTTGCCAAAAAATACAAATTACCACCGCTCTTTATTAAAAATTTAATTAATGTCGTTGAAGATGTAAGAATTAATGGTATTAATGACAATAAATTCCCTGGTTTTTATAGAAATTTGAGAGAGTTAACATTTAAGATGTTACCACGAATTAAATCATCGATTAAATCGAACAATGATATATTATTATATGTCAATTTGTATATGGAAGATTTCGACGAGTTCCAAAAAAAACCATCTTTAAGAATGTTTAATCTAAGTGAAAAAGATTGGAAAGGGATTTTTAAGGTTAAAAAATTTCTTTTAAGGTCATTAAGTCCTAGTGCATCTATTATTTCGTGTGATGTGTTATGCAACATTCTCAAAAAGTATTTCCCTGAAGAAAGTTCGAGTCCGACAGGCAAGAGAGGTAATCCCAATCGTAATATGAACTCTCATTCTAATATGAATACCATCAACCATATCGAAATAAATGCTCGAAATAAAAAAAAAAATGAAAAAACGGACTTAGATAAAATAAGCGAAAAGCTCATAGAAAAGCTAAAAAATACTAAGTTAAGTCCCGAGGATTTAGACGATTTAGAGGACATTGTTGAGGAATTAAATCCTAAAGGGAATAAAAGCAGTAAAGGAAAAGATAGTAACCAAAATAAAGGTAAAAATAAAAGGAACAGAAAAGGAGCCGAAAATATAGATAAAGAAGGTGGTAAAAATAAACCTCAAGATAATGAACTTGATGATCTCATAAAAAAAAAATTTAATTTGGATGATTTAAAACCAATCTCCATTAATAATGAAAGAAAAAAACATGAATTTATTAAAGAAATTAGAAAACTTATTAAGAACGCGGATGACGCTATGAAAGAACGACTATTGATTTTAGGGGGCGGTAAATATTTTATTAGTCCAAGTAAGTGTGAACGTGAAAGAAAAGTAATTGATGTTAAAATTAAAAGTCAGAAAATGTGTCCTGATACTATGACTTATGTCCAAATTAAAGCTAAATATCATGGGATAATCAAAAAAATGAATTCAATTTTTGCTGACTTGAAAAATAAAGCTGCAGTTGATACATTTCAAAAGAAAGGGAGGCTAAATAACAAATTTATAAAGGCAGTTACCAGCGATTATCAATTTAAGCAATGTTTTACAAGAAAAATTAT
>JAUWZT010000154.1 GCA_030615145.1 Promethearchaeota archaeon
ATACAATATTTAAAAGTTTAATTGGCTACTTCTAATACAATCAAAATATAGTAAGAGTAGAAACTCTTTATTAATAATATTATAAAACTAATAAAATTTATTAACCGATAAGGTGAATTAGAAGAAATGCCAAAACCAGTACCGGATACAGAAGAGTCTATGAATGTTTGCAGACGCTTCTGTGGCCCTTGCCCGTCATTTAAGCCGAATAAGTTAAATGAGTTTGAGCCACACGCCCTTTTCTGCGCACGGGGAAAAACACAAAAACCAATGTCAGAAGTTGAAGATCATGGCTGCAGCTGTTTCGGTTGTGACTTATTTTCACAATACGAATTAGAAGGCGGGTATTTTTGCTTCTATGGGATAGAAGGGAAGAAGTAAAGCACTCAAAAAATTAAATTTTCTATTCTTTTATTTATTATCAATATTATTGTAAATTCCTTTACTCTATTTAATTTTAATATATTTCCTTGGTGAATTTAATAACTAAGAAGTTTGTATTTTAAATTCGTATATTTTAATGCATCTATTTTTGTCGGGAGATGAGCTATCGCTAAATATATATGTGATAATTGTCATGAAAATAATGTTCAAAAAAATTAATAAACAAGTAGATGAAATTCTCTATGGAATGTTCAGATAACGAATTAAAACTCTCTAAATACGTTCGATTAATTACTCCAAATGAATTTGAAATTGATCGAGACGATATTTTCTATCGCGATAAATATAATGACATTATTAATTATTTGAAAATAATGTTAACAAACCACGAGGAGTCGATTGTTCAGAGTTATGCTAAATTTATACGGCCAAAAGGCACCCTTCTAATTAACATAAATTCTGGAACTGATATTACTGATTATTTAAAATTAATTTCAAATAACTATTATTTGGATTTTATTGAATTAAATCAAGAGGAAATCGTCAAGTCCCCTGAAAATTTTTTTAGCAATTTTATATCCATTCTAGAAAATATTGTTAAGAACAAGGAAATAATAAAAAAAAAAGAAATCGAAAATGGTAAAACACCCCAGTTAAATGAATATAAAACAGAAGAAAACAAAATAAAAAGATTGTTGGTTATTAATCAACATAATTTTTCTGAGGCTTTATTAAAAGAAAAAAATCTATTAGAACTCTTTATAGTTTCTTTTAAAGAAAAGAAGTCATTAATAAAAGAGGGGTTAATTTTAATCTGGATCAATAATAAATTTCAAGAAATCGAAGTAAATTCAAGATTGATTTTTGAAGCCTTTGATTTGTTCATAAAAATCCCTTCGTTAGATAAAATCGAAAGAGAGACTATTTTAAGAAACTTTTCAGAAAAAAATCCAAAAATCGTTTTTGATATTAAAACCTTAGTAGAATACACCAGTAATTGGGAAGTTAAAGATTTAAACCGATTATTGAGAGTGGGTATATTTAAACACTTCCTTAATTCTGAGTTAAACGAATCAAGCAACGAAATTACGGGAGTATTAATTAACTTAATAGAATCTGGTGAATTTCTACCCTCACTTCCCGAAACAATTACTGAAAGGGAAGTTCTATATGGAGGAACTAACGATAGACAAAATTTGATTAATAAAATTTCAACGAAAGAAAGATATGAGATAATGAATACCAATGACATCAGGAATTTTATAACCCAGATAAAAGAGGAAAGAATTTCAGATTTTATGCTAAGCCAATTGTACGAAAGCGCCGCTTCTAAAAATTATAGTGAAGTTTTACTTATAATAGACAAGTTGAATAAGCAAGAACCGTTAGAAGAGAATGATAGAAAGATTTTAGCCAAATATTCTTTCGTTTTAAACGATAGTCCCAAGATGGCTCAAATTAATCTAGAAAAGGCTAAAAAGCGCATTGATAATTTTAAACGGGCATTTGGTAAACAATAAATAAGAGGATGAGAAAAAACGGCTGTTTCTTCAATAAAAAAAGTTAAGGAAAACGATAAAAGTCAAGCGATAAAAAATAGTGTTTTTATCCGCAAAGTTATTTTAGAGAATTTCTTATCTTTTCAAAGAGACGAAGTAGATTTCTTGATTCGGAAAAATCAAGATATTCCTCGCTTTATTTTAATAGTCGGTCCGAATTGGAGCGGGAAGACCTCAATTTTTCAAGCAATTAAATTTGCTTTAGGTAGTAACGAAAGAGACGAGCGTTATAAGAAATGGTCTGATTTTATAAGAGATGGGCAAAATCACTCTATGGTGGAACTTCATATTCAACACTATAATGAAGTACTTAAAATTAGAAGGACTGTTATAAGAGGAAAATCTCCATTTTTTGAGATTCAATTAAAAAATGATAAAGATTTCAAAAAAGTTCACGCAAATGAAATTCAAAAACTTGTATCTGACTTGGAAATCAATCCTGACAATCAATTTGCATTTGTAAGTCAAGGCAAAATCGATACTATTAAAAGCTTAAAACCAATCGAACTATGTTCCTTTTTAGAAGAGGGAATTGGGCTTAAAGGTTTACGAGAGGAGATTTTACAACAAAAAAATAGCGTATTTACATTAAACACAGAGTTTAAATCTTTAATTACCCGGAAAAACTCTTTTAATATTAACCTCGACTTCTTAATGCCAAAATTAGAACGATTAAATGAGAAAAATAAATTACTCGAAATTAGAAAAAAGTATAACGATGAACTATTATGGGCAAATAAGGGCATGCTTCAGAAAGAAATTGAGCTTCTCGAGTTAAATGTCAAAAAAAGTCAGGATCAAATAAATATAATTACCAATGAAATTGACAAATATCAGAATTTAATTAAAGAAAAAGAGAAGAAGATTTCTGAAATAGATAGCAACCTTATTATTTCATCAAAAAAAGTAGGAGAATTAAATTACAGAAAAAAAGAATTAATTAATAAAATAGATGCGTGGCAGAATGAAAAAATAAGAGCAAAACAAGAATTGGACGTCTTATCTGGAAAAATCTCTGAATATGAAAAAATAATAGATAAGCTAGAGAAGCAAAGGCAAAACATAATAAGTGAGATCGACATAGTTAAAAAGAAGAAAATTTCAATAAAAAGCAAAATTGATAAATTAATTAAAGAACAAAATGGAATTACGATAAAGATTAAAGAGAATCAAGATTTTTTAGAAAAATATAACCAGTTAACCTATGAAAAGGAAAATAATGTCAGGAAAATCCAAGACAATGAAAACAATATTAAAAATATTAAAAGAGACATCAATGATATTTTTCAGAGTTTGACTGACATAGATTACAAACTAGAAAAGAATAGGTGGTTTTTAGAAAATCCTACAAAAGATTTGTTGACCCAACTCGATAAGGACCTTAAGAAAGTAACCGTAAGCTTATTCAATTTAATATCTGAATTGGAACAGCTAGAATATGAAAAAACAAAAAAAATTAAAAAATTCAAGTTACTCCAAACTGCGTTAAGAGAACGTAAAATTGTTCTTTCAGCTAATATTAACGTTCTTAAAGAGGAAATTAAGAAAAGAGAACTAGACGATAGAGTTAAAGGACCTATAATTGAATATTTAAAATACAACGACGAGTTAAGCTATGCTATTGAATCAGTTTTGGGAGAAAGGTTACTTAATAGTTTTATTGCGAACGATTGGGATACTCTAAATTTAGTAGAGAAATTAAAAAAGAAATATAATGCTTATTGCAACATATATATACCTAAGGATGTTAGAGTTGCTCCATTACCAAAGATTATGGCGCAGGGCGTAATTGGCTATTTAGCGGAATTAATTGAAGTTGTTGGCGGTGATTTAGACGTCCAAAAAGTCATTTATTCAAAAATAAAGAATTGTGTTGTTGTCAGGGATTACCACTCTGCAAAAGAACTTTATAGAATCCATAATTTTAAAGGTAAGTGTGTGACATTAAAAGGAAAGCAAATTATATCATACAAATACGCATACGAAAGTCCATTTATAAGACGGCTTAAAGGGTTATTAAGTCCAGGAACTCAAAAAGAACAAGCAGACCTCTTGGAAAAAGAAATTGAATCGCTAAACGACAACATTTTAGAGTTAAAAGTAAAGCAATCACAGATAGATAAGTTGCAAGGTGAGATTTTCAGGAAAAAAGAATCGTTTAACGACCTTTTATACAATTTCAAACAAAAAGAAAGGCTGACTTCAAAAAAAAATCAGTTTTATAATTTAGTTTATTCACTAGAACAAAATATTACTGAGACGAACGAGAAAATTGAAGGTATAGTAAAAAAAATAAACGAGTTAGAATCACAAAAGGAACCCGAATTTTTTAAATGGAACGAAAGGATAAAGGAAATTCCTATCGAACTAAACAATCTAAATAATGAATTAAATAAATGGGATACGAAATTAGATGGCAATCTAGGAACATTAAAAGATATTGATGTAAGGATAAACCCCAATAAAAACGAATTAAGAATACTAAAAAAAGATTTCGATTCAAAAGAAGTGAATTTCAAAAACTCGGATAAAAAAGCATTTGAAATTTATAGAAAATTAGACGCTATTGATGATGAGATTAACAAGGTTGACGCTAATATCTTAAGTTTACAAGACCAGAAAATTACATTTCAAAAAGATAAGAGCGAAATCGATAAAATGCATATTCAACTAAAATTAAACTTGGAGCAAGAAAATTTTAATCTATCTTCTATAAAACTTGAATTGGGAGCGAAGAAAAACGATTTAGAACGCATCAATTCTGAAATAGGTCCTTTAATTTCAGAAAAAAAAATGGCTATTCGCTCAATAGAGGAAATTAACCAGGACATTCTAATTATCGACAAAAATCTGTTGAAATATTTTGATGTTGATGATTCGATTTTAGTAGAAAAGGAACAGATTTTAACGGGGTTAAAAGAAATCACCAAAAATCAGAAAGATATAGAAAGAGATATAAAAGCTGCGATTAAAACTGAAAATAAACTAGAAGAAACGTATTACAACAAATTTAAATTAGTATTAAAAGACTTAAATTTAAAAATTAATCAAAAATTTATTTCCGCAAACATTAAAGCATATTGTACTCTGGATTTAATAGGAAATTTTGAAGAATTGGGAATAGATATTAAAGCCGCCATCTCTAAGGATAAATTGAAATCTTGTACCGCGTTAAGTGGAGGTCAGATTTCGATGATTTCTATTAGCTTAATTTTATCGCTTCAAGAGATCAAACCCTCGCCATTATGTATGTTTGACGAGGCAGGAATGTTTTTAGACGAAAAGAATTCTGAAGCTTCGTATCAAATGATAAAAACAACGATTGAGCAGAATGCTATTCAAATGTTAATATTTCTACCAAAATCTTCAAATCCATTATATTTACTTGCCGATAAGTTAATTGGAGTCGCTAGAGTTGGCAAAAACGAAGTATCGACAATTTTCAATCCTAAAATTGTGAAGAAAAGCAAATGACAGAAAATATAGATTTATCAGAGGAATTAAATAAAAAGATCGAAATTATTAAGGATGACGTTCTTTCAGGTAAAACTTCCTTGTTAGAATTAGAATTAAATCCTATATTTCATGAACTAAAAGATTCACTTAGTATTTTCAACATCGATAATTATTCCTTAACCTACAAAAATGTGTGCGAATTACTCAACGAAAAATTCGAGGAATTAAAGAAATTACTCAGTTCTTTAAATATTGATGAAAAGTTCTTTGAATTTATGAAGGGTCATCCTAAGGACGAGGAGATATACGAAATTTTTAAAGGGTGTTGGAGGAAAGTTTTTTACTTAGATGGAATGTCGCTAATTTTCTTGGAATACGCTTCAGAGCGTTATTGTAAAGAAAGAATAATAGAATTAGAGATTAAGCATTTGAAAAAAGGAAAAATAGACGACCAATTTTTATTAGAAATTCCAAAATATAAATTTACTGAAAAAATGACATCATTCTTTAATAAAATTAAAGAAAAACTACCATGTTATTTTGAAGATGTCTTTGATGATGAGCTAGATCAAATGAAAGTCTACGAATATTTTGTATATCTTTTGCACCTACTCCAGTTAGGCAAAATAAAATATGAAAAAAATACCAATACATTATATATTTGAGGTTACAAAAAAAATGAATGAAATTTCAGTCCTAATGCATTTATTAAGTAGAAAGAAAAGTTTATATCAAATAGGAGCTACAAAAGAAGAGATTTTAGAACAACTAAATGCGAATTATAAGAATAAATCTATTTATTTCCAAAACCTAATTACTGGACTATCAACTTATCTTGAACCACTAGGTTTTCAGATTAGGTATAATCCATTAGATTCGCATTGGTTTTTAAATTATGATCTTGAAATCTCGGAGTTGATTTCAGCTAATCCCTTCGAAGGAAAGCCAAGTTTGGCAGCAACATTATTATGTACATTAACTTTATGCCTTAAAAATTCGGGTGTTTCTTCAATTCATGAGATTAGTAAATTAAGACGCAAGAAAGATATGATTGAAGATTTAAAAGCGTTAGAAAAAAAAGGATATCTTTTAATTGATAAAAATAGCGGCCATGTACAATTGACACCCTTAATAGGCTATCAATTAGATATGCATAAATTATTCGTAAAATTAGCCTTAAAATTAAAAGAATAAGAGAAAAAAAATAAATTTGTTGCTTTAACGAGGTGTTGTTATCTCTAAAATCATCTCGGCAACACGGTTGTTGTATTCCTCAACCTCTTCAAAATTAGAAACAGTTTCACCGCAAGTTATAAAATAGTCAGAAACCGTTATTTTTCTACGATTGAAGAAGTTAGTAATCTTGTTTTTAATGTCTTCTAATCCTTTATCTCTGTCTCCCTCAAGCAAATCAATCTTATTGATACAAACCGAAATTTTTTCAGGAAAGAAGCGAACATCTGTAAAGAATTCAAATTGTCTTTCAAGTTTACGATCCAAAGAAAATACAGCTATGATTTGAGTAGCTATTCTGCTTATAGTAATAATGCCCATTTTTACGACCGCTCTTTTCCGGTCTCCTCCCGGTGCGAAGATAGTGTGAGCCTTTCCTGATTTATCTTCTCTAAAAACAATTCTATTTGGATGGATTGTTTTAGTTTCTTTTTGGTTAAGAGAATCTTCTTTACTTCCACCTGGAACCGTAGCTTCACCGGAAAAATCTGTCTTGATCACAGTACATTTTTGTCCTCCTTTAACTTTTTCAATGTCACCAACTTTTAAATATCTTACGAATAAACGGAGAATACTAGTTTTTCCGACAGAGATATCACCTAAAAGCCCAATATTCACCATTTTATAGCTCCTCCGATCCTAGTAGTTTATTTAATAGGAGTTCGTAATCCTCAATTAAATACTGTCCTAAGTACGCATTATTATGCGCTTCGATGAGCGCGATTAGAACTTCTTTTAAATTTTTAGCATTATTAGCATACTTTTGTAGGTTTTCTGATGTAGGTTCTTCTTCAAACTCTCTCGCTTTTTCCTCAAAACCAAACTTAGCATGTTTAGGTAAAGAATCGAAAAATCCAAAAGCGGAATATCCTTGATACTGGAAAAACACGAAAAATCTGGTCTTAATAGAAGATATAACTTTTGTTAAATAAGCCGATGGATATATCTCCCCTAATATGAGGTCATCATCTTGTTCGATTACAAAGTAGGGAGATATTGGCGAAACTTGGCTTCCATACATTTCTTTTGGAGGGAGTGAAATAAATGGTAATTTTTCTGATACAATAGCCCATAGATCTTCCCTTTTCTTTTCTAATAATATGTCTTTGATCTCTTCATGGGCGAAGTAAAAATCTGCTTGCAGGGCAAGTAATGAACTTAGATAAACTGAAAGAGAAGCAAATGTCGCTTCCAGTAAGGGTCTTCTACCCATATCAGAATGAGAAGGTTTTACTGCACCCTTCCATGCTCGAAGCCCCGTGTATACAAAACCTTTTACATCAAAAAAACTTCCAGAGAGAAAGATAAATGAAGGAGTGATTCCTTTTTTTTTTGTTAAAAGATCTCTCGATTTATTGATAAGTATATCCTCTAGAATTTTATCGTTAAACTTTGAATGAATTATAGGCATCATCAAAAATTTTTTCTTCTTAGCCATTGTTCATACGCTCCAAATTTTTAATTAAAAATAATATAAAATTCTGTATAATTAATTCTTTGTATTTTAATTAATCAATCAAATCTAATAATTAATTCTTTGTATTTTAATGAATCAATATAATATCTTTATATAATACATACTATTCAAACTTTATCTAATCCGCAGTTTATAGGTGGATTACATTTCACGAGCTAATAATTCTCGTATTTTTGTGGTTATTAAATCGTAATCATCGATAGAGCTTAAATTAGAAATAGTAATATATTCGATTAATTAAAGTATTAATCCAATGTGATGATAGAAATAAGAAATCACATTTTATTAGTCAAAGTGTTATCCAAAAAATATTTCCCATTACTGAAATATATCAATCCCATATCAAGTAATCTTTCGACTAATTGGTAAATTGCTCCATGAACAAGCCTATGTTCAGAAATATCACATACATATAAATTTAATAACCGATTATCTCGAGAATCGAAATTTATATGGTGCACGATAGCATCGGGTTTTAAAAATCCTTGAGGATTTATGAATTCTTGAGCTTTTTGATAATCAATGTGTTCCTCTAGTAATATAGTCTCTTTTCTTAAAAGCGTCCTATAATATTGTTCGATGATATACCTATGTTCATATATATAAGCATAATCCATTCCTTTTTTTAGAGAAATAAAGGGATTTTT
>JAUWZT010000011.1 GCA_030615145.1 Promethearchaeota archaeon
AATACGAGGTTGAGAACCACCGACCTTAGTTCCTATGTTAAAAAACGGTGAAACGGGAATATCGTAATAGTCTTTCTCAATAGCTTCTTGGACACAATAGAGAATTGCCGCTTTCATAGATAAAAAAATACCAGCTAAAACATCTTCTGGAATTAAATTAAAACACAACGCAGGATAAAAATGCCTTGAGATTGTAACTAAATTAATGCCCCGTGAGAGTTTTAAATGAGAAGGCATATTGTCCTTAATCTCTTTTTCAATATCAGAATCCACTATTCGAGCCATAGATGGGTATCTATTTATTAATGTTAGTGCTTTGCAGGAATCAGGAATTTTTTCTATTTGATGCGGTGTTTCTAAAAAGGGATTGTCTCTCTTTTTTTCGTCTTCAGTAATAATTATTGTAAAACCATCACCAATCTGTTTCCCCCAATCATCGTATATTGGTTTTCCCTCTGTTATCGATGTAAAAACATCCTTATACTTAGATTTTATTTTGCTTGAACAATCATAAAATTGGTTTTTCTCTTCTTTAGTTTTAAAACCTTTTGGTCTCCTCCCACGAATAGGACTTAAATAAGCGTAGTGGCCATAGTATCTTACTCGTTCTTTTCTAAAGCCAAAATCCTTAGTTTGAATGATAACTGTAGATAAAGGGTCCCATCTCTTAATGGGTACGTCGTAAGAGGTTTTACCTTTAAAATTTTTCTTATTTATTATGCCCCACTCCATAAAGCCTGGGAAATCTTTTTTGTTTGAAATTTTATCAACACCTATAGTTTCTTTATCCTATTTTGACTAGATTATACTATTATTAAATATTTAACTTATAACTTCATAGTAATTTATCACTTTATTCGTGTATTAATTCGTCAAAATTAATTAATCAAAAACATATTTATATAAATTACAATAATGTTTAGTAAATGTTAAAATTTGTTCAATCTAACAATATTCAGTTTTTACACAAAAATGTAATGAATCTATTATATTTTAATTTATTTTCAAACCAGTAAATTAAAAAAAGAAAAAAAAATTAAGAACTCTATTCTGCTAATGGTTAAATTAAATATTTTACGATATCAATTATTAAATGGTGTTAGTGTTCTAACCTCTTTATAATTTTGTAAGTTTTAAATTCGCGTACTGGTTCAGACTTCTCATTTATGCTTTCTATTGGTACGCGTACAAAATTTTCATCGTCAAAATCATCAATTTCAGCTTCATTATATTTAGCCATATTGTTAGCCATTTTAAGTTCTTTTAAAAGGAAATCTCGGACGGCACACCTAATCAATTCTGAGCGGCTGGGGTACAATCCATTTTCCCCTATTAATTTATTTATAGCACCTATATAACTTTCAGGCACATTAACGGTAACAATCTTCATCCAATCGCCTTAACCTTAATTTTTTTAGATTTTTCTTTGTATAAATTATTTATTATAAACTGATATATAAACATTGTTTTTTAGTGGGTTAATATATTTTCATAAATAAAATTTTTACCCGATTATAGATTAAAGAGAAGTATACCACCAATCTCCCGTTTTAGGTGTGAATGTAGAAGAAAATTGATAATTCTCAATTTTAATACTTTTTATGAAAATATTTTTGAAAATACTTTAAACTTTCTGAAAACTTTTCAGATAGTTTAAGAAGTAAGTAAAAATAAAAAATAGTCAATTTTTAAATTTGAAAAAAAAATTACATTTTTTTTTTTTCACAAGAATATTTGGAAATCATTAAACAATGCTAATGTATGCGCAAAATCTTAAAATACTAATTGAAATGCATGTATTTAATATAAAATCTCTAAAATTTAAAAAATTGTTTAATAAAACATGAAATCTCAACCAAAAATTTGTTTTTAATTAAAATGTTACAATGCTTTTCTATTTTTGATAATTATTGAAGCTAATTATTTTTATACAATTCAATCACTTCGTTCCACCTTAATAAATCGCTGAAGGGGGAGTATTCTCTATGTGGAGAAAGAATATTGTTTTCAAGAGTATGAAAAGGTTACTTATACGGATAATTCTTATCTTTTTTTTAAATAAATTTTTATATTCATTTCGTTGATATATTTATAAAAGAATTTAATCAAAATAGGTAGGTTTAGAAAATGTCTGAAACAAAATTGTTTGAAATCTTTGTAAATAACCTTAACTTCGATGTGAGCGAATATTTAGTCGAAGAACTCACAGAACTTCAAAAAAAAATCGTTGACGATGCAACTTTCATTCTAAAAGAAAATATCGTAGGAGAAGCGAAATCATTTGGAGGTTCTGTTAAAAAAAATGAGGAAAAGTTCAAGGAATTAATGAAACAAGCTGAACTAGAACTAGAGAAAAATAAGTACAAAGATATTAAGAAGAATTTAAAGGATTATCTTAAAAAAATATCAGAATTAATTATTAAAACCTGTATTACAATTATTCCAGTAAAAGAATTGCCATGGGGCGAAGTAGTTTTTCGAACTATTCCACGGATTACATTCGACGATAAAGTCCACCTCTTAGATAACGCAATTGCCTATTATGGTGAAATTAATTGTTTCATTGGTAGAACAACTATCTTTGGAAAGATGAAAGATCCTTCTAATGAACCACTCTTTGCCCCTTTTATGGGAAATCTTGATTTAGGAGGATTTAAGTTAGAAGAGTCTCAAGATAAGCCTAAATCTCAAGTGTTTTCTTATGTAAACGCTATAATTAATTCATTAGATTCCGCAATAACTAAAAGCCAATTAGTTAAGTATCACGAAGGATACCAAAGACATGGCGATCCAATCTGCGATTTCTTAATGAAAGATGATGAATTGCTTAATTCCATGGGAAAAATTACTACTGCTTTAGAATCAGAAAGAAGTAAGTCAGATATCGCAGTATGCAGCATTGTTGTTCCTTTACCCTCCGATAAAAGAAGTTTAATTATTACTACTGAAGAAGGTCAGGGAGATAGTCGATTTGGTAATTGTTTCGAAGCTTTGTTAAAATTTTCTGCTGCGTGTTGTCAAGTGCCTTCACCAAGCCAAGAAGCTACGCCTCAAGCAGGGTCTACACCTGGACAAACAGGAGGACCAATTAGAACTCCTGGAGGACAAGAATTAAAAGTTTGGACGGCAGAAGACCTCGCCAATGAGGCTCAAAAAAGGTTAGCGACGCAACCAAATATCCCTTCCTGGTCAGAAGAAGAATTAACCAAATTTGCTGAAGGTCGCGGATCCGGAATTCCTGAAGGGATGGAAGTTTGGAAAGAAGATGAGTTGATGGAGTTAGCCGAAAAAAGGCGAAGCGGAGGATTGAACATACCTGAATGGCAACCCGACCAAGATATGACAGAATGCTCTAACTGTGGATATGGTTTGAGACCTGGTTGGGCAAAATGTCCTGTTTGTTCAACTCCTATCGAAGAAGTTAAAGAGGAACCAGAAGAACCAGAGGAACCAGAGGAACCAAAGGTATCATCTGATGAAAATCAAACCGAAGATAAAAACCTAGATCTAGAGAGTAAGGAAGATGATCCTGATCTATAAATAACTTCTTTAAATTTTATAAATTAGTATAAAATACTTTTTTCTGTCTATTTATTAAGGGCTCAAAAGGAAAAAGTTTATAAGAAAGGATATCCGTTGAATTCCAAACTTTTTTTAAGCATTTTTTATTAAATTCCTTAAGGAAATAAATGATTAGGAAGATTTTTTGCTATCTAAAATATTTTTGTTAAAACGTAAAAATTCACATGATCTAAACCGTTTCGATATCTACAGCTACCCAGAAGATATCGTGAAAAAAGGTAACAAAGATATCGTTTCAAAAATCATCTATGGTCACGACCAAGGCTCTCTAATAGAACCTTGTGGTGAAAGCATTAAAAAATTAGATGAATCTAATGTTATAAACAACAGTTCTAATCCGTTTGAAATTGGTAGCCCTATTCCGCAAATTATTGGCGACCAGAACATATATACTATTTGTATTAATTCAGAAATGCTAATTGGATTAATATTTGAAAAAGAAGATAACCCTTATGATTACAAAGAAATTTTTGAAGATTTGTCGAATGAGTTATTAAATACGGAGAAAAGTTGCTCTTTCGAAGATGAGATGGAAATTGAGAATTTTTTGATAACACTTTTCATCGATATAAAAAGATACGGAGATGAAATTCTTGAAAAAGTTACAGAAACTTCCTTCCGACCGGCAGGATTATTTACAAAAGTATTCCTATTTGGAATTGACGAAGTCGGAAAATCCTCCTTAACAAGGAGATTAAAAACCGGTCAATTTAACGATAATTTTTTTACTCCAACAAGAAAGTTCAATATAGAATACCTTCAAAAAAAGGAAGGGGGGATGTCTGTTTGGGATATGCCTGGACAAGCTTTATTCAGAAAAAAATGGTTAATTGGCCTACAAGACTCAAATATCATCGTTTACATGATCGATATAGCAAATCAATTACGATTTGAGGAGTCTAAAAAAGAATTTTGGAACATTATAACGCGAAATGGTATAAATGACATCCCACTCTTGATTTTAGGCAATAAAGTCGATTTAATTAATAACAACAATCAAGACAAGAAAGAACCGCTTGAGAGGACAAAGAAAGAAATTCTTGAATTTTTTGAGCTTGATAAATTAGCTAATAGAAAATGGGAATTTTTATTTACTTCTGTTAAAACTAATTATAATATTGAAAAATTAATAAATTCAATTTTCACCTTAATTTCACCTTAATTAATCTAATAATAATTTGTATCATCATTAAATTTATAACTTAACCAAATAAATTTCTATCATATTAAATATTTAAGATATTGTAATTCTAAATCTAAAATTATTGAATATATCGAGTGAGTAAAATTATGTTCAAACGACTAAAAAAAGAGCTCCAAATTAACATTGAAGAAAAAGAGGGCCAGTTATTTTTAGGCGAAAAAAATAAAGACATGCGCCTAGTAATGCTACGTCCAAACGAAATCATGGAATTCTGTGAATTCGCCGGAACAAATGCGGATGACATCCTAATTTGGGCAGGTAAGACTTTAGGTAAATTATTTATGGAAAAGTTCTTCCCTACTAAAGATTGGAATACTGAATTAATGGCAACTAAAAAGGAAGTAGTTTTTGGCACTCTTGAAGTAATGATGCTCATGGGATATGGTGGTTTAGCTTGTATGTTTAAAAAAGATCATGTTATTATAAACGCGTACGAATCTTTAGCCGTTCAAGAAAAAGAAAATGTTATGGCGAAAAATTTGTGTCTACTTTATCTCGGAATATTCAACGGCATTTTTGAAAAGTTAAGTATCGATGTCGATGGCAAAGAAGTAGAATGTGTTCTAACTGGGGGTAAAATATGTTCTTTTAAATTCGATTTCCTCACAGAAAAAATAGAGGACCGCTTATTAGATAAAGATCTTTCTGATGCGGAAGTAAAAGATTTTTTATCCTCTTTGTAATAAAATAACTTTTTAAACTCAATTACTTTCCTTATTTGAAACGAATTAACTCACTAAATGGAATTTCACACTAATTTTTTGAAATTAATTAACCAATTTCTATTTTACAGTCTTCTAAATACCTTTAAATTCACTAAATTATTCTCTCAATAGAAAATATAAATTTTAAAATAATATCTAATATAATTCTATTTATCATTAGAATAAGTAATTATTCAAAAAAAAAATATTGCAAAAATAAGTGAAAAATATGAGTAGGAAAGGCGCAAAATTAAAAATTGATAGCTATTCAGGTCCACTCGGGCAAATAAAAGGATTTGAATTGACTACTGGCAGAATATCTTATGGCGATGAGACAGAGTGGGAGCCAATAGGCCCTCATATGAAGCCCCACATTCCCACGCTTAGAAGCTGGTTCTTTAAACTCATGGAAAGGTATAAGCCTTTTTATATGCCGATTTGCGATATGTGTTGCTTATGCACATTCGGCAAGTGTAATCTTTCCAAGGGCAGAACTGGTGCGTGCGGAATCAATATGGAAGGAGCATGCGCAAAGATTGTAGAAATTGCGTGCTGCATAGGCGCTAGTTGCCATTCTGCACACGGAGACCATCTACTTCATTGGCTAAAAGAAAAGTTTGGTAACGTTCCTATAGATTTCGGGAACAATATCGCAATTGAAATGCCCATGACCCGATTAATCGTCGGAATGAAGCCAGAAACTTTAGAAGACTTAGAAGAGGCTATGCGATGGGTTCAATTTAATATTACACATCTTCTAGCAGCGGGGCACACAGGCCAAGAATCTTCTAACTTAGACTACGAAGCAAAATCTTTTCTAGCTGGTCTTTGCGACCATGTAGGAATGGAAATAAGTGATGCCGTTCAAATTGCTGCTTATGGATTTCCCTGCGGAGAACCTGATGTTCCAATCGTCGAATTAGGCATGGGTACAATGGATTTCGAAAACAAGGCAACTGTTTTGTTGATTGGGCACAATGTAGCTCCAGGAATTGAATTAGTCGATTATATGAGAGAAAAAGGTTTAGAAGATAAAGTGGATGTAGGAGCAATTTGTTGCACAGCGCTCGATTTAACAAGGTATTACAGTGGTGCAAAAATCGTCGGTTCGCTTTCCCGTCAGATGCATTACATCCGTTCGGGCTTAGCTGATGTTGTTGTTGTAGACGAACAATGCGTAAATCTTCGCGCTTATGAGCAAGCAAAACTTGTTGGTGCTCCCTTCATTGCTACGAATGAGAAGATAATGGCAGGGTTACCTGACAGAACTGATGACCCCGCAGAAGAAATTATTGACGATTTAGTTAGTGGTAAAGTAGATGGCGCATTAATTTTAGACCCTATAAAAGCAGGAAAAGTTATTGCTGAAGTTGCGGTTAAAGTAAAGCCTATAAGAAAAGGTAAAAGCGCGGTTCCAGACGAAGACGGTTGTATAACTATGGCGATGAATTGCAATGGGTGCGGTAACTGTCAACGAAATTGTCCTAACGATCTACCAATAGTAGAAGGCGTACGATTAGCCAAAGAAGGAGACTTTTCTGTATTAGCAGACCAATGTTATGATGCGTGCTTGGATTGTGGCCGATGCGAGACTGACTGTATGAAAAATGTATCACCTCTAACTCTTATAATGTATGCTGGACGAGATAGAATCAGAAATGAGAAGTATAATTGTCGATCTGGAAGAGGACCGATTCAAGATACTGAAATCCGTAATGTTGGTGCTCCAATAGTGCTTGGTGAAATTCCCGGGATAGTTGCTGTTGTAGGTTGTGCAAATTACGGTAAAGAAATTCAGGAATTGTATACGCTTGTTGAAGAATTCTGTAAGAGGAACTATATAGTAGTTGTTTCTGGGTGTGCTTCGATGGATATAGGGCTCGTAATAGACGAAGAAGGACAATCTTTATATGACAGATTCCCAGGCGATTTCGATCGTGGCTGTCTAGTAAACTTAGGAAGTTGCGTTTCGAACCCTCACATTACTGGAGCGGCAGTTAAAGTAGCTAGTATTTTCGCACGTCGTCCAATTAGAGGCAACTTTGAAGAAATTGCTGATTACATCTTAAATCGTGTAGGTGCTGTTGGAGTAGCTTGGGGTGCAATGAGTCAGAAAGCTGCAAGTATCGCGAGTGCTGTTAATGGTGTTGGAGTTCCTGTAATTGTTGGACCTCACGCAGCGGAATATCGTCGCATGTATATAGGGCGATCTGACGACGAAGATACGTGGAAGGTGTATAATGCAAGGGATGGAACTAGCGGCCACTTGGTTGGACCAGGACCAGAACATTTGCTCACAACAGCAGAAACCATAGAACAAGCAATTTGCTTGGTTGCAAAACTAGCAATACGACCCGCAGACAACTCAAAAGGAAGGATGATTAAACTATCTCATTGGATTGACCTTGAACGAAAATATAAGGGCGTATCATTTCCAAACGATTTAGAAAGATTCGTTCGAGTTGAAGCTGACATTCCAATTAGTATGAAAACAGAAATTCAAGAGTTTCTTAAGACAAAAGGTTGGCAACCAAAAGAAATCATTGATCCTACCTTACTTAAACGACTATGTAGAGAGTAATTGAATTTTTATTTTTTTTTTATCTTTTTTTTCATTTATTAAAAGTTTAGAACACAGAATTTAAAATTGCATATTACTTTTTATTGATTAATTAAATTGTATATTGAATCAAATTGATTGATTTCAGGCTTAAAAAATATGGTTGATAAACAAATATTAAAGCTTTCAAAATTATGCGAGCATTGGGCAAATCACAACGATTCTCATAAAGAAAGTTTTGTAAAATGGCGAGACGTCGCAAAGGAAAAAAGTCTCACTTCAGTTGTGGAAAATTTAAACAACGCGATTGAAATGATGGATAAATGCACCGAATACTTACTTTCGGCAAAAGAATCTATAAACGAATAAAGAAAAGAATTTTAAATTTCTATATTTTAACAAACTTAAGGTATTCGGTATTTAATCGTTAGAATTAAAAAGAAAAATAATTAAAGGAATAAATTAATTAGAGGTAATAATTGTTGCTTGAAGTAATCGATTTTTTCGTAAAGAAGATCGACATTTTCGGATAAGACCCATAAATAAACTGGGATGTTCAATTCTGAATATTCAAATAGTTTTTCTCCTCGAATAGTAAACCCATTTAGTGGAAAATTGAGCGTCATCGAAGGCTCTCTAATTAATCCAATTGAATTGTGGAAGTTTGAGAGAGTTTGCATAATTAAAGCGGTATTATTTAACAATGCAGTGTCAATCTTTGAGTCTGTGAAGTCTCCAAAAATTAATCCATCCATGGAAATCAAACTTGCAGCCTTACCTTCAATTGTATGGGTGAAATCTTCGAGGATGTTTTCTATAATTTCAGATGTTTCAGAGACCTTTTTTAACGCCTCGCTGAACATTTGCATTATCGTTTCTTTTTGATATATTGTTGTATCGGAATAGCTAATAGACATTTTCTCAAATTCCCCAATAATGTGATTAAATTTAGATTTTATAGTAGATACGTTATTCTGCCATTCGAGCGAAGTGCGAACATCTTGATCGCTTTTTGAAAGTACAACTAAAATGGGGGGAAACTCATTTAATTGTTTTAAAGCTTTCAATACTTGGCGGAAGTAATTTGCTGATTCTGAAAATCGTTCAGTCTCTTGAGTGTCGACAACGTACAAAATTATATCAGCTTCAGTAAAAAATAACTCAGGTTTATTAAAGTATAGTTTCTCTCTATACTGGATCTGGCCTCCCAAATCCCATGAGAGTATTGGATAACCGAAAAAATCTAATTTTTCGCGTTTAACCCCCCTTGTTGGCAGAAGAGATTTGATTATAGAGTACTTATCCTGAAGCACTGCCAAAATGCTGGTCTTTCCGCCATTATCGAGACCAATCAGTAATAATTTTTTGTGTGTTTTTATCTTTTCTCTAATCGCTTTCTCTAATACTTGAGCTATCTTAACCCATTTTGTAAGAATGTTTATAGGAATTTCTTCTATCTTGGGAAGATTGTCTAATGGAACTTTGGCTAACGCTTCAATATTTTTTATATTATGTTCAATTAATTTTTCGCTAGAAATCTGATCAATCCCAATAAGACTATTTGGCTTGAACTTTAATGCTTCATCTAGTTCATTAATAAGAACAGAACTTTTGAAGAAGTCTTTAATTACAACATTTTTTGTCTCCTCTTCAGACATTTTTTGTCAACAAACCTAATATCAATTATGCTTTTTAATAGTATAAAATACTATTTTATAGTAAAATATCTAATTAATAAAACTTTAGTTTTGTGAAGTACACATGTAACACATAAATATTTATTCTTATTGTTCCATATAAAGTTTAGAAAGTAATTAAGGGCATATTTAAAAGTAGTAAGGGTATTTGAACGTTGTCTGAACGAACTCCTGAGAACATTGTTGTTTGTATTGATACTTCTAGATCTATGTATCGAACAGATTATCAGCCAAACCGAATGAAATGTAGTATTGATGCCGTAAAGAAGCTAATCAGCGAAAGGGTTGCTGAAGATACTTCGAGTGCCTTCGCGATTATTGCTTTTTCTGATAAACCAAAGAAAATCGTTGATTTTACGAACATAAAGGGTCAACTCTTTGACGCTATAGATTCATTAAAACTTTCAGGTAAGTCATCAATGGGAGAAGCTTTGGGTTTTTCAATAAAACTCATTATTTCAGAATTACGTAAAATAGCAGCTAAAATCCCTCGAATCCTTGTTATCTCTGATGGAAACTACACAAAAACCTCAATAGATCCTTTGAAGATGGCTCGCATTGCTCAAGGATTAAACATTAAAATAGATTCCTTTCGTTTAGGAGAGCTCTCTACTCTTAATGTTTTAAAAAGAATGTCAGACTTAACAGGTGGTAATTATTACTATAATAACGATGCTCAAACTTTATTGCAATCAGCTCACGATCTAGCAAGTTCTAATGTCAAAACTTATGGTGGCGGGGATAGTTCGCTGATTGAAAATCCTGCGTTTCTAAGAAAAATTGCTGCTGATTTATTAAGAGTTCAAGATTTAACTAAAGATCAAGAACAGCGATTATTGCAAATCAGAGGTTTAGGAGATTATAAGAAATGTTCGATTTGTTTTTCAGACACAAACCCATATACAAAAAGTTCATTTTACATTAGCGGACGATATTGCCCTAACTGTCAAACGCCATTTCATGTTCATTGCTTAAATTCATGGGCAGACGCCCAAAAAGATAAAAAAATGAGACTGGCCGGGACCGTACGGTGTCCACATTGTTTTTATCTATTAAAAATTCCTACTGAAGTTTCTCAGGCTCAAAAATTAACTTCTTTGATTAAACCACGAATAAAACAAAAACCTGCCCCTCAAGAACCAGAAATATCTCACGCAGAAAAAGTGAATTTTAAGGATTTAGATTCTGACGAGCTGTTTAACTCATGCCGCGTGTGTAGTCTAATTTTTGAAGAAGGGCAAAGTCTTGTAAGGTGTGATAACTGTAAAACCTTATATCATGAGCACTGTTTTAAAGATTTAAGAAATAATCAATGTAAAAATTGTGGTGTAAAATTACATCTTTACTAATTACAACTATCTTACTCAATAATATTTTTATAAATATTAGTTTTAAATAGTGTTAGTGCTATAAAAGATATTATCTTATTATCTTATTATTGAATTATTGAATTTTTAAAATGATCTAAATATGCCGCAGGAATATTTTTCATATGGTGATATCAAATTAGGTTATGGTGGTTATGATTTACCGCCCATAATGATTGGAACGATGTTTTATCAAAATCAAACTTTAGTTGATCGTAAAAATGAAGAAATTTTTGACGAAGAAAAAGCTGTTAAAAGAATTAACACTCAAAAAGCTTTAGCTAAACAATATAAAATTCCTGATCTTGTTGAAATTTCGGCAGTTACACCCAAAGCTATGGTAAAATATTTGGAGTTTTATTTTGATAAATTTGAACCCCCTTTTGTTTTAGGGGGCACTTTTGGGGCTAGAGTTGCGGGTCTTGAATGGCTTTTAGAAAAAGGGGTTAAGCCAAATGAATTTATATATAACGCCGTATCAAACCTAAAAAATAAGAAAGAAATTGAACTTCTCCAAAAGAACAAAATAACTTCTGCTGTGGTTTTAATCCTAGCCTCAAGTAATATGACCTCTACGCAAAGATATTCTTATATAACCGAAAACAACCAACCGGGAAACACAAATATTATTGATGGTTTGAAAAAAATTGGCATAGAGAACATTTGGGTCGATGGAGGGGTAATTGATATCGAAAGCTTAGCCCACATCCTTGAAACGCAACAATTAATTAGTAGCTCTCTTAAACTCCCTGTTGGTACCGCGCCCACTCTTTTTCTTTTTAAATATTCCTCGCCTAGACTAAATAAAAAGTTTCATACTAAATATCGAAAAGCTAGTATAATGGCTATAGCATCGTGGTTTTCTAACTTTTTATTCTATGGCGCAATAGAAGATGCTAAAGAGTGCTTCGCGTCTGTTTATCAAGCATTACAGTTTAAGAAAGTGTTGAAAAATAATAATATCAAGTTGTTAGATAAATTATAAAATACTGAAAAAGAGTCAAATATCACATAATCAAAATTTAAATAGACTTAATTTCTTACAATAACTATAGTAATTACACATTTGGATAAAATTACTAATTCAGTAAATAGCAAAAAAGATTTACTATATGATAAACTCATTATAATTTACGAGTAAATAGGAAAGTGCGAACATGTATAATAACGATATGAAAGAAGAAAAAGAAATTGAAGCAATTAAATTAATTGATTTGGCTGAAACCTTAGCTGATAAAGGAGAAGGAGATAAAGCTATAAACGAGTACGAGAAAGCAGCCCAAATTTATCTCGATATCGGGAGTTATATCAAATTAGATGAATTATATATAAGAATAACACAACTTATTTCCCAATTTAAAAACAATATTCAAGCATTATATTGCCTAAAATCGATCATCCGTAAAACTGAAGAATTAAAATTATACGAAATATCAGCAAAGTTACTAGTTCAATTAGGAAATTTAACTTTTAGAATGAAAGATTGGGAAACTGCTGGTGAAAGTTGGAATAAAGCAGGGGATTATTTATATGAATCAGATCCTGAAGACTATAATAGTTTAGCTTCGATTCTTTTATTAAAAGCAGGACAATCATTTGAGCGGTCCCATATAACAAAAGATTTAGGCAAACAATTAATTTTAAAAGCGGTAATGAGAATCAATAAGTTTGATGAACTTTATCAACAAGAAGAAAAACAAGCACAAAACTTAATTATCAATAAAGAATTTGAAGCTGCTGCAGATAAATTTTATACTATAGCTACTTATTTTAAACAATCACTGGATAACTTAGGAGATTTATTAGATGAGGCTGAATCTAAAGATACTGTGCTTAACACTAAAGCTAGATTTATTCATTTTGTCGCGGAATATCAAACCGTCTCAGCAATATGTCTAACAGCTACTAACAATCCAAATTTCAAAGAAAAAATCGAAGACCTTGGACTTAATTCGATTGAACTCTTTAAAGAATCGATATCATTGCTTAAAGAATATTTAAAAAATATAAAAAAGGAATTTGATAGGGAAATAATATTAAGAGTTACCTTTGACACAATGCTGTCAGCAATTATCCAAAGTATTTTAAGAGTTGAGGAAATAAAATGTACGGAATATCTCCTAAATAACCTCGAAAAAAACAACGCTTTAATTAAAGAGCTAAAAAAAAGTCCGTACTTCAAAATTGTAAGGAAAATTGAAAAAGCTGGTTTAGCCGAGACTTTAAACGACATTCAAAAAGTAAATTTAGGACATTTTGAAAAAATTAAAAATACATTAATTTCTCACTTCCAGTGAATGGATTTCTCAATTAAGTGATTTCTTCGTGTAAAAGAAGAAAATAGAACGGTTAGAATTTTATTACTAATTGTTCGAATTTTAATTTGCTTATTTTTCGAACTCCGTGCTGACCAGAACAATATTCACAGTAAATTAAATCCGCTTCCTGTAGTTTTTTAATTTGGGCAGATATGTTAGCTTCAGTCATGCCTAAAATTTTAGCGATATCAGAGACATCCAACCCTTCCTTTGAACTTTGGATTCGGTGAAGTATTAGGCGTCTCGTCGCTGAAGAGAGTGCTTTTGCAACCTTTTCGATCTGTTTGTCAGATCCGTTTGCGATCAAATTATGATTTTTATCGAACAATTCTAATTCTAACGGTCCATGGATTTCTGATTTTTTTAAATCTTTATTTATTAATTCAGAACCTGATAAATTAGTTTCGCTCATCTCCATATAAAAATTTCAACCCTAAACAAATTATTAAGTCTTTTTTTATTTTGGAATACATTATTACAAAATCTATTTCACCTTTTAAGTCTATTTCAATATTCATTTGATAACTTTTTACTAAAAAAGTTACTATTTACTACATTTTATACCATATAATTTAGTTAAAATAAAATTTCTCAAAATTGTTTACTCTTCAAGGGGATATTCAATTATTTAGAAATCTTTCTTAATCTCTTTAATTCATGTTTATAATAAGATCCTTTTTAAATTATCTTAAAATATTGACCATCCCTTTTAATCAAAAGGTTGTTTATTTAATATATCACATTTTAAAACGATATTAAAAAATCAATTAATTATTATTAATGTCAAAATAATATAACAAAATTTTAAAACTGTTAATGGTTGTTTTAGGATCTGAGCAATTAAGCGCCATTGTACGGATAAAATGTTATTTTTCTTACAAAATAAGCGAAGAAATAAGAGATAATAATTTGCCAAAAATTTCCCACTTAATTATC
This sequence comes from Promethearchaeota archaeon, assembly GCA_030615145.1. Classification (GTDB taxonomy): domain Archaea; phylum Asgardarchaeota; class Lokiarchaeia; order Sigyniarchaeales; family SOKP01; genus SOKP01. The sequence goes on from JAUWZT010000011.1 coordinate 14,369, forward strand.
CCAAAAATACATTAATTAAAATACAAGAATTACAATATTAACATATAATGTTAAATGCATACAAAAACTACAATTGAGGAAATAAAAGGCGATCTTAAATGAACGAAATTTATAAGTCAAAAAAACCAACTAAGGTAATTACAATTAGAATAGATGAAGAGTTGAACGATCATTTAGACAACATGAAAGAAAGGATGGGTATCTCTAAAACTAATTTAATTAAAAACTATTTAGAGCTTTCCAAATACTTAATTAAACATAAAACAGCAATTCAGTCGCTAAATGATCGTGATTTGGTTGTTGTTAAAAAAAGTTTTCTACGAAATTTAATTGAACGACAAGAAGAAAAGGAACAATTAAACTCTGGCGATAAATTAGCAAGGTTCGTAAACGACATAGCAAGAATCTATGGCAAGCAAGAAGATTTACGATATAAGATTGATTTTTGCGATAATTTAGGTTTTTTTAATAGTTTTTTTGACGATAATAATTACCTATTAACCTCTAAAAAATTTGGTCCGAAAAAATTCGTTGAAGCTTTTCTATGGCGGTTATTTAAGCAAAAAGAGTTAAATTCTAATTATATTGAAGAAGAAATGAAAGGTAATAAGAGTTTACGCCAAAAATATAAAAGTGAAATTAAAGAGTTGGATATTTCGTCATCACATTATTCTTACGCATTCGCGAAAATTCCTAAACAACAATAAAATAAAATAAAATAAAATAAAAAAAATCAATTTTTATCAATAATTTCTTTTAGCCCTAAGATAGGAATAATTATATTATTTGGCCGAAAGAGAAGTTCGTAATTTAATTCGTGCAATGTTCTTTCTATTGTAAAATAATTAATTAGGGTAAAGTGAAGTTTAAGGCTTTTATCGAATATTTTTCCCATTAATTTATTCTCCCATAAATTAAGGAGGTTTAACGCCATTTCCAAAGTTTTATGTTTTTTACTAATTTTTGAAGCCTTTCTAAAATAAAGACCAAAAAGGAATTCTGTGGGAACTTCAAATTTATTTTTATCTACAATTTTTTTTTCAATGAAGTTAATTAGAGTGTTAAATTTAATGTAGCTCAAAGATCTTAGAAAGCTCGCTAAATCTTTTTCAATAGGGAATCTATCCTTCCTTGCTTCTTGAGAAAGTTGAGGATCTCCTTCAAAGTCGATAAAATAGAACTTGTAATCACCGTTGATTTTGTTGTATAGAATTTGTTGAAAATGGAGGTCCTGGTGAACTGGTTGTATAGTAATCTGTTCAATGTCAAATTCAGAACGAAATTTTTCGATGATATCCTTAATATCAAGGAAAATCGCAGTAATTTTAGGCGAATTATAAAATGCTCCTTCAGACTTTTTGCTCGTATAATTCAGGATTTTACTTACCATAGAATTTAAATTATCCGTATAATTTTTCAAGTAATCTTTACTATCAACCATCTTTTTCGAATTAAGGGGATCATCTGTTAAGATTAAAGCCTTGTGTAATTTCTTAATCTGAAATCCGATTTTCTCAGAAACTTTTAGTGATTCACCACAATGTTTTTTAATTATATTGGACATATCCTCTTTATTATCAAGAAATGAATAGTCGTCATTTATTCTTTTAAAAACATCATACATCATTTTATTAACCTCCTCCCAGTAAATGTCACCGAGATTTCCAATATTTGGAACATCTTCCAGTATACCAATTGTTTCTTTACCTTGGAGTTTAATGGTTCCATATATTTTGGGAGCATTTGGAAAATTATTTTTAACTAACACAAATAAAGTTCTCGGTTCTAAACTCCCCGAATAATCTTTATATGATTTTAAAACGTAGGAAATAGGCTCTTTATTGGCAGTTTTTTTGTAAATTTTTAATAAAAATAGTAAATTTGTGGTATTTCCCCCACCCAATTGCTCTAACCCATATTCATATCTTTCAGGATACAAACTAGCTTCTATGAGGTTACGTACTTTTGTCATGTTAATTTCATCTTCAAATTGTTCAGAATAAAGCGTAAGTTCCAAAGACAAGGCGGGGAAGGTTTCAGTTATTTTCTTATCAAATAACATCTTTTTCCAAAAGTATACGCAATACTCAGCCTCAACGAGATTAAGGGAGATAATCTTTTCTTGTTGTGTATCATATACATTTAACGCAACCATTTTACTATATGTATTTTCTGTCAATTTCACTATGTTGCTGCTTGTTTTTTCCTTTGGTTCAAGGATTTCTTGAATTTTTTCGTAAGATATCATAGGTAGAAAATAAAATTTTGTATATTCTTGAGTAGTAATTACGATTATTGTTAAAAAAATTCTTTCTGATACAATCTTGAAATAGGATAATGTCACTCTAAATGCTAAATTTGATAACGAAGATTTATCTCCAAACCATCTTCTTGAAAGAAGCCACCCTTTAAATTCGTTTGAGTTAAATACCTGTTGAATCAAATTTTTATCAAAATAATTTCTCATATTCATCATTAAGTTAATAATAATAATTAAAGATAAATTTCTAACTAGCCATCTTATATATATTTTTTAAATTAAATACTATCTTAAAATGTTTAAGATTTTTGGAGTTTAGAAAAAGCTATTTTCTAACGATTTAATTTCAAATTATTTATTTTTATTTTTAAAGAGTTATCTAAATTTGAGGGATTAAAAGTTTCTTTTCTAGATTTTAAATGGTAATAAATCATCTCGTTTAACAGCTCTAAAGTTTCAATAATATTAACGTTCTCTTTTACAGAGGTTTCGATATAAGCGGCAAATTTTTCTTTTTCAGCGAATTTTTTTGCGTTTTCATATGTAATAGCGCGCTTGTAATTTAAATCAACTTTATTTCCCATTAAAATGATTGGGATACATTTTATATGTTTACGAACTGATAACACCCATAATTTTACTTCTTTTAAACTTTCAGGGTTAGTTATATCGAATAAAATAATTGCCCCTAAGGCTCCTCTATAAAAATTAGACCTATAATTTTGAAATCTCTCTTGAGGAGCAAACGTCCAGCAAGTATCTGTTATCTTTTCGCCACGAGGGAGCGTGAAATCCTTTACAGAAATATCAACGCCGATAGAATATTTAGAACTATATGCAAAACCAAGGGTATATTTTGAACTTAATAAACTTTTCCCAGAATTAACTGATCCTAAGATTAAAATCTTAAATTTGTACAAACTTAAGTTTTTTGGTCTGTACAGAGAAGAATGTTCTGGCTGTTTAAGAACCATATCTAATTACAAATTATGGTTATTTGTTTAATAATTATGCGAATTTATTAATAAGTCAAACAAAAGTAGATATTGATTTTTCCAAATCTTTTTCCTTAATAATTTATAAAATATAAATTCCATCTTACTTTAGAACGATTTAAACCTTAAACTTTTATATCTAATGAGAGTTTGTCAAATAAGGCTTTTAAACTCTTTAATAAAATATTAGAAATAATTTCAAATATATCAATTAATTAAAAATTATAGGAGATAGGGGATTCCTTTTTATCAATAATAAATTATTTTTTATTTGGTTAATCCTTATTAATTCTAAGTTTTTAACATTTACTTTCATAATATTTACCGTATTTTTCAAAATATTAATTAATTTCTTAAAATATAAAATAATTTTGGAGTAATAAGAAAAATGGTCAAAGAAAAAACCGTTTACCTCCCGATTGTTTTTCACCTGCACCAACCTACCGATAATTTTGATTGGGTAATAGAAGACTGTTATCAGAAATCATATCAACCACTCATTGACAATATATTCCAATATGAGGACCTTAAATTCACACTTCATTTTTCTGGAAATTTATTAAAATGGTTTCTTGAGAATAAGCCAGTTTTTATTGATAAAATAAAAGTTATGGCAAAAAGAGGACAAATAGAGATTATTGGAGGGGGTTATTATGAGCCTATATTCGCAATAATCCCTTATCGCGATAAAATGGCTCAAATAAAAAAACTATCTGATTTATTAAAAAACGAATTTAGGCTTGAAGTGAAAGGGGCTTGGTTATCAGAAAGAGTGTGGGAACCAAATTACCCCTCTTTTCTAAATGACGCTGGCTTAAAATATGTGATTGTTGATGATAATCATTTTCGCTCAACAGGTATTACTGAAAAAGAGACTTTTTATACCTATAATACGGAGGATGAAGGAAAAACTCTAAGAATATTTCCTATCAATGAAAAGTTAAGGTATTATACCCCTTGGAAGCCTACATATATGTCAATTGAATATTTGAAAAATATTGCGGATGAAAAAGGTGATAGGTGCGTTTTATTTATCTCAGATGCAGAAAAAATGGGAGTTTGGGGAACTACACACCAAATCTGCTATGTAGAGGGGCATGGTCATGAAGAGGGAGATGAATCTAAACCATTTATTCCCGCTTTCTTCGATCAGATAATCAAAAATAAATGGATTAAATCGATTACTCTCTCTGAATATATGGAAAAATTTCCAGCAAGAGGATTAGTATATCTACCTACAGCAAGCTACGATAAAATGGAAGAATGGGTTTTACCAACTAAAGAAAGGAAAGCTTTTGAGAAAATTAGAAAAATTCTTAGAGACGATCCCAAAAAACAGGACGAATACTTATTTTTAAAGGGAGGATTTTGGCGATATTTCTTGGTTAAATATCCAGAATCTAATAACATGCACAAGAAAATGCTTTATGTTCGAGAAAAACTCATTCAAGTTGAGAAGCAGGTAAATAAAATAAAGAACGAGGAAAATAAAAGCGAAATTAAAACTAAGATAGCGGAAGCTTGGGAAGAAATATATAAAGCGCAATGTAACGATAGTTACTGGCATGGATTATTCGGTGGTGTTTATTTGCAATTTTTACGGTTTTCCTTGTATGCTCATCTTATTAACGCTGAAAATATTATAGATAGCTTGAATTCAGAATTCTACTCGATCGCAAACAAATATATTTCAATTACTCCTATAGATTTCAATAAAGACAGTAAAATGGATGTTATAATCGAATCTGATGTATTAAACCTATATATAAACCCCTCGGATGGTGGGACTATATTTGAATTAGACTATAAACCAAAATCTTATAATCTTTTAAATACATTAACCAGATGGCCTGAAGCGTATCACGATGACGACGAAATAGATAAAGACGAGGTAATGGTTGATCGTTATAAGAAAAGCATGTTGCGAACGAGATTTTTTCAAAACGATATATCGCTTAAACAACTTGAAACTGACCAATACTACGAATTCGGAACATTTACTGACGGGGAATTTAAAGTTATTAGAAACGAAAAAGATGGGAAATCTGCTATATTAGAATTAGAACACTTTGGAACGGTAAAAGATCCAGAATCAGGTGAGCGCTACCCTTGTAGGATCCTTAAGATAATCGAGGTTGAGGAAAATCAGATTGTTATTACAATAAAAGGTAATTTTCAAAAAATTTCTGGAGAAGAAGAGGTGTTAAAAAGGATACTAGAAAAATTATATATAGGCGTAGACCTTCCTTTCTTTTTCAACGGTGATCCCAATAAATTTGAGTGGGAAAGTAATCAAGTGTTGTTTCTGGAAGGGAAAAAAAATCCACTATTAAAACCATTTGAATACTCCGGTCACCACTTTAAAGCTTACGACGAATCTTATAAGTTGAATTTTGAATATTCGTTATCTAGTCAAATTAAAGCAGATGTAGATTCCATAAAAATATATAAGTTTCCGATAGTTGCATACGCGTTCACTGACGAGGGTTATAAAAAGATATACCAAGGGATAAACGTTCTACCTCGATTTAAACTTAAGAAAATTTTTGAATATAAAATTATTATTAACATAAATTAAGATTTTTCTATTATCAGTTTTATCAAATAAAAGTTTATTAGTTTACATAAATTCAATTTAATTAATTGTTTATTATCATAATTTTCCCCCTCTATAAACATCTGAAAGTAAAATTGGACGGTTTTTAAAATACACCATATAAGATTAAGAAATTACGCTTTTCTTTCCTCGGTTGCATTAACTTTGGTCCTATTAGTGGTAGCAACTCCTCTAATATTCAATTTCGACCAAACATTAGGTATTGGATATTATTCAGTTAATAAAGATTACAGAATTAACTATGGTGATGAATATGGCGAGTTAAATATGGAACTAAAGCTTGATCAGACTATACCGAATTGGTATGCCTATTATCTTTCATGTCATCTTTCTTCAAGCGATAATATAGAAATTATAGGCATTTCTTTATTTAATAGTAGCATATCTGCTGCTGGATCGAAAGTATCTAATAAATTATATAACTGGGAACCGTCGAGAGCTTCTTATAGTTATTCTGCTTCGGCGAAATTAAATCAATTTGAAGGAATTACTTGGAATGGGCATGCGATGGTTCATTTTATTGTTGATGATATAGTTCAAAATGAAACTATTAGCTATAATTTAAGTTTTGTAATTCCTATGAGTACATTAGATTTTTATCATATGGATTTATTATCTTATGTATTATTATTCTTTTGGATTATTTCCTTTGTATTATTCCCGTTAATTTTAAAAGCTATAATCCAACCTCATTTTGGACTTCATGTAGATGAGGAAATGAAAGAAAAACGAAGAGAGTATTTTGAATTTCTTAAAGAAAGAAAAACAGAGGAAGAGTAATTAATTTAATTTCTTTCTTTAAAATCTTAATCGAATCCTAATATAAAAATCAAATATTTTGTATTTTTTCGTCTTAAATTTGTCGATTTTAATTAGTTTTAAATATATTAAGGATATAATAATAAATATAACTTCACAAAAAACTCAAGGGATTTTTTAATTAATGAGGAATAAAAACAAAGGAAAACAAAATGGCAATGGTTATACTTATACTAATATCTCTGTGAAGCGTTGTATTGATAATAATGAATTTGTTAAAAGTATTCGTAAGCAATTAATAGCAGATCGTTTAAAAAAATCTTTTTCTAATTAAATTCATACCTTTAATAATAATCATTAAAAAATGATTTTTATTCAGGAAAACCCCATTCTCCTATTAAAGGGACAAATCTCACGCCGGTTATCCTCTTAGAATCGAAACTTTTTCCTTTCTTGCAAATTACATAGAGGTCTTGGCCCCATTCCTTCGAACCTGCAGGAATGCATAGAATACCTCCATCTTTTAATTGTTGTTTTAAGGGAGGTGGTACTTTTTTGGGAGATGATGCAGTTACTAAAATTTTATCGTAAGGAGCTTCTTGAGGATATCCTAAAGTTCCATCTCCATTTATGACTGTAACAGATTCACCGAAACCAGTATTTACTAGTTTAATTTTAGCTCTATCCGCTAACTCTAAATGCCGTTCTATTGTATATACGTGTCCAGGATTTTGTGAATTCTTCGGAGCAACGATCTCAGCACATAAAGCGGCGTGATAGCCGGAACCCGTTCCAATCTCTAGAACTTTATCTCCCTCTTTAAGTTTTAGTAATTCACACATCATTGCGTTCATGTGTGGAGCGCTAATAGTTTGCGACATACCTATGGAAAGTGGAGAATCTATATAAGCCGAAGATATAGCACCTTCAGGTAAAAATTTATGGCGGGGGACTTTTAACATTGCCTTAATTACATTCGGTTCGGTCAAAATATTTCGGCTTTTAAGGCTTTCTACTAATTTTTTCCTTTTTTCTTCAAATTCCATAAAAATTCTCCGCCTTAATATGTTATTTATTATTTATTCTTAATTTGAAACATTAGATTTATGTTCGATACATGATATAAATTTTATCTTCTTTCCTAACTTTCTTACTTACACGCATGTTTACTTTAAAAGGGTTATCGTATCTTTTTTTATAAATATTTTTAATTTTTTCGCCCTTAAAGACCATATGCCTAATTTTTTGATGATGATATGTGTTATCACCCACAATAATGATTTCGTTTCCTAGTTCTAGATTAAATTCTTTGATTTCAATTAATACATTTGCAGTCATGCTATTTTCGTTAAACGATAATATCTTTCCAAGATAGTGTTTTTTATATGGGGATATATTTCCTCTGCTTTCTAATTCAACATCTTCAATTGTTGGTCTGTGAAAATAAAACCCTGTGTGAAACCCGCGATTATAGACTTTACCTAACCTTTCTAACCAGTCGCGAACCTTTTCTTTTGAGAAAGTATTTTCAAAATAACTGTCTATTGCTTCTCGGTAACACTTAGTTACCGTTTCTATATATAGTGGATCTTTCATTCTACCTTCAATTTTGAAAACATTAATATTCGCTTCAATTAATTCTGGAATATATTCAATCATACAGAGATCTTTTGCGTTCAAGAACATTTGGCCATCATATATGAATTCATTATTTTCATCGTCAATTACTCGCCACTCTCTTCTACACGGCTGAACACAATTACCTCGGTTTGCCGAAAATTCTTCAGAATCACAAATTGTAGCTGATAGATAGCATCGACCTGAAATCGAAGTGCACATCGAGCCGTGAACAAAGCATTCAATTTGCGTTTTAGTTAAATGATGTTTAATAAGTTTTATTTGTTTAAGAGATAGCTCTCTGGCTAAAATAATTCTCTCAGCGCCTACATTTTCAAAAAATTTTGCAGCTTCAACGTTAGATACATTTGCTTGGGTTGAGATGTGAAACCTTAGTTTTTCGCGTTTAGTAAACTTTATTACAGCTAAATCGTGAGCAATTATAGCGTCTATACCCGCTTTCTTGGCTTCTAATATCAATTTCTCTAAATCTTGCAATTCAGAATCGTAGATTAAGATGTTTGTCGCTAAATATGCTTTCAATGGTGGTTTTTGATGATGACAGAATTTTACTATCTCTTTAAGTTCTCCTCTTTCGAAATTTTTAGCTTTAGCTCTCATATTATATTTCTTGACGCCAAAATAAATAGCATCAGCTAATCCAGTAACATTTCTTAAGGAAGTCCAATCTTGTGCTGGAGCGAGTAATTCTGGCTTTTTTAACGACTTTTTTGCCATGATAATTGAAAGTTTCTATTGCTCAATTGAAAAATAACAGTCTTCGTATTAAAATAATATCTCTTTTTTACATAAATTGTTTTTTGATATGTTTTTTAATTTAGTAGATATTATTAGCCCTAAAAATCGAGAAAAATTAAACTAAAATAAATATAATAAATAAAGAGTGTCTTTTTGTTCTACGAATAAGTGGAGAAATTTATACATCAGACATTTAAATAGATGATTTTTTATTACATATAAAAAGACTTAAATAATTTTTCGTTCGTTTATTACGAAATTAAAATTTTAGAATAAATTCTTTAAGGTATACTATCTCTAAAAAAATAATTAAAAAAATATTACAATTTAGTATAAAAAATATGGGATTAATATTGAGGAAAGCAAAAGTTTTAATCATTATTAACATGATGTTGCTAGTTTTCTTACTAGGGTTAAATTTACGCCTAAATAACGCTAACGCTCAAAGTAATGGAGATTCCTTAATTATTGATGCTAATTATAGCATACATGAATTTACAAACTTTTCAACTATTCAAACAAATACAGATAACATAAACATTAGTATCCCTAGTACGAAATGGAATATTACTAATTTAGAACTTGACTTTAATGATATTAAATTAGGAGAAGAGGTACGTTCAATTGAAGAAGGAGGGGAAAGTTTTAAACCAATATATAAACTTTTGGAAGGTTATGGGGTTCAACTTAACATAACAGAAGATATTACGCTCTTAGGTGTTCAGATTCAAGGGTATGTACAAGGGGTACCAGAAAGCCCTGTGTATGTTCAAATTAACGGATATGACCAATTTAACGATTGGCCGAATAATACGGTATATGGTGAACCAGTGCTAATTAACATATCAAGCAATCCCAACTTATGGTACGTTCAAACATTTCCAGAACCGATACCTCTTTCGAAAGGAAGTTATTATTTAGTAGTTAATGGTTCTGCATATGGCCCAAGCGATAATTCCAAACATTATTGGTTTTTAAACGAGGATGATTCAATCCATACAAACCTGTATACATCTAAATACGATGGTAGTGTTTGGTCCATTGAAGATCAGGGCAAACCTTTTAGGCATAAAATAATACAAAGAACTGAACAATCATATAATCCGGAAGCTATTAATATGACTATAGAAGTCGATGGTAATTTCTATAATATAACTAATGATTTACCTGGAAGCGGAAAAGTGGAAATATCTGATATTAACCTACCTCTAAATCAAACTGATTTAATTTTCCCGGTTTATCATAATCAATCTGTTGAAATAATGTTTAATGCAAGTTACATCCTTGAATTAGAAAACTACTTACCTTCTCCGGGAACTCTTCAGATATCAGAAACCCATGATAACAACTGGAGTGTAATTCCTTTAATCAACCCCGATTTTTCTAATTATGCCGTGAAATTTAACTTTCCTCAGAATTGGCTTGATGTTAATGTGTTAAGGAATGATATTAATATCACGGGTATAGTTGATATTAATTATAATGAAAACGATATCTTCATTCCTACTAATCTAATTTCAGAAGGTGATTTATGGGAAATAACCGCTCGTTCATCAAAAATTGATTTTGGTCTCGATGTAAGTAGAACCGAATTTTTAGCAGGTCAAGAATTAAAATTCTTTATCTCAGAGCCCTTGTTGAATGGAAATTATACTTTTATTTTAAACGACCCATTTCACGATAAAATTTACACGAGTAATAATACTATAACCTCAGAATCAAATTCGTTTACTTACATTATCCCATCAAGTGCTTTAGACGGAGATTATAAAGCTTACATTTATTGGTTCAACGGTACCGACGCTGGAGTTACAACTCAGATATTTGTAATCACTTTACCTTTTGAAATAGATTGGTTTTTAGTCGCTTCAGTCGGTATAGTTATTGGTTTAACTTCTGCGGTATCAGCATCGTCTTACGTGCTAATTAAAAAAAGCAGGAAAAAAAGTGCCGCTCGGAAAGAAGCTATTTACAATAAATGCATGGATATTTTGAATTTGAACTATTTGCTTATTATAGAGAAGAAATCTTCTTTAAATATATACGATCAAGTCTTTACTGACAAAAAATTAAATACAACGTTAATATCTGGGTTTTTAGAAGCAATAAGATCCTTCGGATTAGATATTACTGGGTCTGAAGAACATTCACAAACTATTAAACTCGAATATAAAAATTCTAAAATTATAATGTCAGATTTTAAAAACTTTAGAATAATCTTTATAATGAAAGATCTTCCTTCCCACCAATTTTTTGAGTCAATAGAGGCTTTATCTTACGAAATAGAAGAAAAATATGGGACTCATCTTAAGGAATTTAAGGGAAACTTACAACCATTCAAAAATATGGAAGATTTAATCAAGAAACATTTTGGAACTTCCTTTTTATACCCATTAAAACTTATAGGAACGGGTAAAATTAAAATTTCTGCTACTGAGAAGGCAATGATAGGTAGAGCTATGATTTCAATGAAAAAAAACAAGTCAAAATATTGTTTCACTACTCAACTAATGCAAGAAAAAGGATTTAATTCAAAGGATATCGAAACGATATTCTCGTTAATAGATAAGAAAGTTTTTCAACCGATAATTTAAAACAGAATTTCTTTTCTTCTTTTTTATTCACTAACCTTTATATTTCTAAACATCGAAATCTAAATTATACATTAAAACTTAATTTTAACAGGAAAATTCTTCTGGCTGATTATTATGAGCGAAAAAATGAATGTATTATTTATAATAACTGATGCCCAAAGAGCTGATCATTTAGGATGTGCCGGAAATCCTATTCTAAAAACTCCAAATCTCGATAGGTTGGCAAGCGAAGGGGTGAGATTCACTAATTATTATTGTACTAATCCAATTTGCATGCCTAATAGAGCAACTTTACTCACAGGACTATATCCAAATGTGCATGGCGTTAGAAGCAACGGAATTAATTTACCAGAAG
>JAUWZT010000110.1 GCA_030615145.1 Promethearchaeota archaeon
GGAAAATAACCCAAAAGTGCGGATATACTCTCGGAATATTATACCTCGTACTGTAGAAGAAATGAAGAAATACCTAGAGCCTTCGGATAAAAGACCTAAAACTGAAGTAAGTTTCGAAATTTGGCATAAGAAAGATAAAAAGATAATTGGCTTTGGTGAAGTGGCAGATATCAACTGGTACGACCAACAAGCGTATATAGGCTTGATTATTGGAGAGCCCGATTATTGGGGGCAAAAAATTGGAGAAGAAGCTACAAGGTTATTAGTTGAATATGCATTTAACGAACTAAACATTTTTAAACTTAAAGCCTCTATACTTGTTGTTAATAAAGGGTCGTGGCGTTGCGCAGAGAAAAACGGTTTTACTCGCGTAGCTACATTTAAGAAAGATATGTACGTTAACGGAGAATATTTGGATAATTACGTGTATTCGCTCCTAAAAGAAGATTGGTTAAAACTTAAAAAATAAAAAAATAAAAATAAAAAAAAAAAGAATTTTTTGAGTATATTACTTCTATTTACACTAATCTTCGACGCGAGTAAAATACCATTTATACAATAAAGCTTGGTTTCCAGCGAATATTCCAACTCTATCGCCATCTTTTACTATTTTATTAAATCCAGAGTACACTCCATTTACAAAGATGTGGCTAGTTTCACTTTCTTCAATCGAAAATTTCTTTAGAACGTCAGAAACGCGCTTTATTCCTTCAGGACTTATTTCTGCGTTAGTTGGGCTCTTTGGAGATTTTTGTTTTGATATTTTCTTTGCTAAATCACCGAATAGTTTGACTAAAATTGTCATCTTTTTAGGCACTTAAGATTCAAAGACGCTATCTATCTCATCGTCTGTTACATCGAACACTTCATTGTGTGGTGGCAGTGGTTCTTTTAGAAAGAATTCAGGCAATCTATCGTCTGCGCTAGTAAATCCTGCTGCTTTATTGAACTTTAGTTCTGTATCAATAATTGACTTTCCTAGTCCCGCGATGTCGTTAACAGTTAGATTAATTCCTAATACTCCATTTACGGATTCTACCATTCCTTCTAAACCTTCGGGGATATCTAATACGGCAAAAGCGGTAAATAGACAATAACCCGCAGCATCAATTACTGCTGTTGCGAACTGTAAATTCCGCGATAATTCTGCTTTTTTAGGGTCTCTAGGATCTGCGGTACCACCCACTCCCATAATTTCGGTTGCTATGGCATATCCTGCCGTGTGGTCTGCTCCCATTGGAGTTGTTGCGTATGTTACACCAATACCTTTAATTGCTCTAGGATCGTAAGCAGGTATCGCTTGGTTCTTTACTACGGGGACTCTTGTTACGCCAAAGGCTTTTCCAGTAAACCCTGTACCATTTGCTAATATCCTTCCCGTCGAAGTTTTCTTTCTAATTTCTTCCATGAGCTTTAACGCTCCCTTTGCGTCTCCGAATTCGACTAATCCACCTTCCATCGCTACGGCAATTGTGGCTCCCATTTCAATCGTGTCTAATCCTAAGTCGTTACATGCACGATTTAGCTCACCAACATCGTCTAAGTTGTAAATGCTACAATTTGCTCCTAAAGCCCAGACAGATTCGTATTCTAAAACACCAACTGGATCTTTACCGCCCGGTTTTGTCCACACTTCAGAACATTGAATAACACAACCTGGGCTGCAGAAATGAGGACGAACGCCACCTCTATTTTTTATTTCTTCCGCTTTTTTCTCACCTGAAATGTTTTCAGATCTATCGTCTTGACCAGATGAGAAGTTTCTCTGGGGTAATCCTCCTGCCTCGTTAATAATATTAAATAAAACATTCGTACCGTAAGTGTTTAGCGCACCTCCAGGCTTCGTCACATCGTGAGAAGTAAGTGCGTCCGTTAACTTTTTCGCCCCTTGTTTAAAAACTTCTGGGTTTTTAATTTCAACGCCTGGTGCTCCAGCATCATCAACAACTACGAATTTCAATCCTTTTGACGCCATAACGGCTCCAAGTCCACCTCTTCCCGCGTACCTACTAGGCAACCCTTCAGGATCGTTAAAACAGACCCCAGAAGCAGTCCCTAGCAATTCTGCAGCGATTCCACAACTACTGATGCTTACCTTTGCTCCAAATTCCTTATAAAGGTCTTTGTAGGCTTCATAAAGTCCTTTTCCAGACCACTTATTTGCATTTATAAATTCAGTGCCATCGTTAGTTATTTTTAGAAGGTAATAGTCGCTCCCTTCGTGCTTTCCTTCCACTATTATTGCAGCGATTTGCAATCGAGCTAACCTTTGAGCGAAAGTTGTACCTGCGTTTGCTTCTTTAATTCCTCCCGTTAAGGGTGATTTTGCCCCTACTGATAATCGTCCTGATGTAGGCGCTGAAGTTCCCGTAACAATACCGGGTGCAAATACAAGTTTATTGTTTGGACCCAAGGGATGGCAAAGAGGGGGTACCTCGTTTGCTACAATCGTCGAAGTAAGCGAACGGCCTCCAAGAGCCATGAAATCTTGAGGAAAATCCTCAAATATGGCTTCAAGTTTATTCATATTTACTCTTAATATTCTTTTTGGCATAAATTTCACCTTAATTTTTAGGCATTTTATGATTATGAATAATAATTATATAAATTTACGTTATGTAAAGCTAAACCAGACGAAAAAAAATCTAAATCATAAAAAACAGGCCCGAGGGGATATGTTCAAGAAGCGCGAAGCGCGTATTATATTGAACCCCCGACCTTCTGCTTTCTCCATACACATTATGTAGGAGGCAGCCGCGATATCCATGCTTCGCCACGAGCCTTTATATATAAAAGATTCTAGTAATATATTCCATATATGTTTTTTGATTCTTAATAAATCATATTTTAAAAATCCATCTAAGACTATGTTATTATTTAAGTTTTTATTTTTCTTAAAAATGTGACCATAAAGAATAAGAATCCAAGAAGAAATAAACTTTACAATGATAGAGAAAGAAAGGAATGTGGAAAATGTCATGAGATCAAGTCTCATGAATATTTTAGAAAAAGACAAGACCGTTTAAGGTCAATTTGTGAAGATTGCAGACAAAAAATGTATGCAATTAATAACTTTAAGAAACAAATTAAAATAATTACTTTACTATTTGATAAAAGATGTCACAATTGCCATAGTGGGCTTCAAATTTTACCTGCGATGGAATTTCATCACTTGAATCCATGCTCCAAAAAGTATTCATGGAGAGAATTAAGAGGAAGAAATATAGATGAGATAATTAGAATTATTAAAAACGAGAATCTTCAAGTTTTATGTAGAAACTGTCATAGTTGTGCAGAAATAACTAATTATGATAAATTTAAGGAGATTATCCTATCAGAGAAATTATCAATTAATAATGTTGGAGAAATTGATGCCATAGTTTATGAAGAGATCAAAAGTAATATTAAATATCGATCTGAATGTCTTAAAGGAGCTCAACATAGAGCAAGAATTAATTATAGAATTAAGAAATGGATCAAAAAGAGGATAATTATTGAAATCTTATATAATGGTGCTTGCATTGGTTGTCGAAACATAAGAATTAATGACAAATTACCTGCTTTAGATTTTCATCATCGAAACCCAAAGATAAAAGAATTTAAATGGGAAAAGCTATCTAAATTTCCTATAAATAATATAATTACCATTTTAAAGAATGAAGATTGTATTTGTTTGTGCAAAAATTGCCATTCCTTAATCCATTCAATAAATTTTGAACAATTTATTGATGAAATCTTTGAAAAGGATAATGCATTAGTGATAGAATTAGTGGAAGAAAGCTATTTGAAACTAAAAGAAAACATTAATAACTTTTCCTTTAAAGAAAAACTATAAATAAAAAATTAGAGATAATAGTGGTATATTTATAATTACTATGGAATAAATAAATCAAAAGGTTTTAATTCTGAACTTTAATTTTAATTATTATTAGTATAGATTTTTTTGAAATATTATTTTTAGTGTTATATAAAATGGAAAGAAGAAATTACCCACAAAATAGGCCACAAAGACCTATTGATTATTTAAAGAATTCTGTGAATAAGATCATATTAATTAAAGTTAAGAGAAATCGTTTATTTCGAGGTAAATTAGCTGGATTTGACGAACATCTTAACCTGTATCTAGAAGGAACAACTCAGCTTTTTGAATACATAGATGAGGATGGTTCTGTTCACGAGGAGCACGAAACGCTTGGAGACATCGTTGTACGTGGTGATAATGTAATATTCGTCAATCTCGCCAACCCAGACGGTTAAAAACTCTCTAAAATAAATCTTATCGTTCTTGGAAATCCTTACATGATATTAAATCTCATTTAGATCAAATAAAAACTTATTAGAACGCAATTCTTTAGAATAGATAGGAATTGAAATTTGATTTTTAAATTAAAAAGCAATTTTGCGAGAGATCTTTAAAAATTGATTGAAGCTGAGAGTATTAAACCCGAAAAGGTGTTATTGACAAGCCCAAATTTGGGGCACCCTCTGTTTTTAGATATAGATTCAAAATTCAATCAAAAAGAATTTGAAGTTAACTTATTATTTGTGAGCAATATTAAAAATACCGAAAATTTCGAGAAGTTCATTAAGCATAGGTTAAATTTTATCCCCATTCTTGAATACAAGTGGAAATTGAAAACTTATTTCGAAAAAGAGAAAGAAGAACGATTGGAAAGAAAAAAGAAAAGAAGTATTTGGGATAAAATTAAAAGTATATTTTCTCGGAAAAAAAAAAAGGAAGAAGAATTACCACCCGTTTTGGAACTTATAGATTCTACGGGAAAAAAGTTTGATATTGTGCAAGCAGGAAAAATCGAAACATTAAGGCCACAAGCATTTAGAGGGGATTTAATAAAAGGAACTCTTTTAAAGATAGAACCCGTAAAAACATGCGAGATTGATAACATTAAATATGACAGTTATTATAGTCCTCGAGATTACTTAATTAAATATAATATTTATTCAGGTTTAAATGAATTTTACAAGGCGACAATTCATTTCAAGTTATCGAAAGAAGTATTGGAATTTTTAGAAAGTTTTACTTTTGTAATGTTTGATCTTTGGCAAGAAATGCCCAATAAGGAAATTCGCGTTTCTTATCATTCAATCGTCGTTTCAAAAAATAAATGGAGCGATTTTAAATTTTTTCACGCGACAGATTTACACTTGGCAGAACGTAACGATAGAATTTACGAAATCGTTAAGAAATGGAATGTTTTAGTGAGAAAATCAGATTTTGGCGAACTTCTTGCCCAAGGTGCGAAGGCAGTTTCATTTTTTCAACGTTTACTAATAAAAAAACCAAAACCAGACGATCAAATTCCAATTAAAAGTACTGAACCACTTCGTAAACGCTTTGTAAACCCTAACAATAACTTTAGAAATTTTATTAAGCTTGTGAATAAGAAAGTAAATAAGAACGATTTAGATTTTGTCGTTTTAACAGGAGATTTAATAGATTTTGCTATTCTCTCCAAAATACCCAGAGAAAAAAGAAAAAATCTAGATTTTAACTATAAGGATAGTAATTGGCGTATATTTAAAGAGATTTTATTAAATTTTCCTCAAGAGAAAAGAAGAGGGATGGTTTCTGGAGAAGAAATACTCTGTCCTATCTTTACTATTCCCGGGAACCACGATTATCGACCTTTTCACTACGACCTTCGGTGGGGTAATTTATACCGAAAAATAGGTTTGCTACAAAGCGAAGTAATCGCTTTGAACGAAGAGTTAATGGCAAACCCAATTAGTTCAATAACTAAGACCTTCAGCGCTTTGAAGGCATATTTGATAGAAATTAACTCTTCTTTAGATTATTGTATCAAGTTAGGAAATAATAATAATTTTATTTTCTTAAATACTGGCTCAGATTCTTTTAAAAAATTAATGGATTTTCTCAGTGGTCATCCATCGGTTACTGGAATTTCAGAAAAACACATTAAATATTTAGAAAATTTAATTAAAAGTAAAGTGGAACCAGAAAACAATAATTACCTTATGCTTCATGGACCACCAATTAATCCAAAAAAAAGTATTAGCGCACTTAAACGGTATGCAATGTCAAAACAATCCGAAGAATTATTAACGAAAATCGATGAATTTAAAGAATCTTTAATTCAAAAGTTAGGAAAAAAACTTTCCTTAGCTCGAATTGATAACAAATTTGACGTACAATATGGCGCAGTCTCAACAAACTGGGAGAAACTTCTTAAATTTTGTTTAGATTTCTGTATTCTTACGCTTTCAGGACATACGCACGAATTAAAAGAATTTAGATTGAGCGCTCCACAAGATTTAAAGACTAAAGTCGTCGACACACCCACATCGCCTTTTAGTTTAGAAAAATTAGAAAATCCTGCGGAGATATATTATGATATCTATTCTGAACTATATAATAATCCAGAAGATATTGAAAATAATGCCCCCTTTGTCGTTCAAACGCCTGCACTGGGCTTAGGGAGTTATAAAAACCCTAAATCCGCAAGCGCCTTTCGAGAGATCGTTATTAAAAAAGGGAAACTCGCTTCTTTTAAGGTTAAGTACTTAAAACAGTATTTTAAGTAATTTTGATTGCATTTAATAAGGAAAAACTAATCATTTAAGCTAGATCCCAATTCAAATGCGCGTAAATATCTTGAAGGGTCTTCATGAAATTCTCTTAAAATCGTTACTATTAACTTTTCATAAAATATATCTCGAAATTCTTTTACCCCCACTCCTAATGCTATTATTGTGCTGTAATTTGGGGAGTTAAAGTAATTAATTGAGAGCTCGTTGAAATCGAGCGCAAATACCCTTCTAGCTAATTGATCTAAAATATCAACAATTTGAGCAATCGAAGGATATTTGATTTTCTTTTTCGAATTTTGGATGCTTTGCTTTAAACCTGTTTGATGAGTGTTTAAAATCACCACAGTTTTTTCTGAAACATATTTTAAATTTTTTAAAGTTTCAAAGGGTTCAAGTCCTAAAACTAGATGTGCGTCTCTTATAGGAATTTTCGAGGAATTAAGATCTTCTATAGTATAATTCTCATCGAGGGAATATATCCTACTATCAATAAGATACCGAACAAATGCTATCTTCGATCGTTTCTTTTTTGGTTCATAATCTAAGGTTGACCCAACAGCCTTTTCAATTAAAATACTTCTATCTCCGTACTCCTTTAAGATGTTACGTAAAAGTGAAACCTCTCGTTTATCTACTCCGGTTACCAGGATGTTATACATATCTCCAATTAGCAATCACTTTATTATTTAATATTTGTAATTCTAAAAAATTCTCATCATTAATTATTCTTATTTTTTAACGAAATGAAAAAGGAAAGAAAATAAAATAAGGTTTATATAAGTTTAATGATGAACTGGTCGACCCTTTTTGTGTATTGCCAAACCAAACACATCTTCCATTCCTTCTAAAACCATCTCGCTGATGGTTGGGTGCGAATGTATTGTTTCTGCGACATCGTGAACTGTTAAACCATGTTGCATAGCTAAAGCGATTTCTGAAATCAATTCTGGTGCTTCAGTTCCAATACAAGATGCTCCAATAATTTTATGTGTTTGCTTATCCGCCAAAATTAAAATAAAGCCTTCTTCTTCACCCATACACTTCGCTTTTCCTAGCGACATATACGAAAATCGTCCCATCATTAACTCATATCCCAAATCTTTAGCTTGCTTTCTACGTATACCGACTGACCCAATATTTGGGCTTGTAAAAATGGTTGCTGGAACAACCCTATAATCTGTGGTTCTTTCTTCAACAGGAAACCCCCCTAAGCTAGCTAAAGTGTTTGCAACGGCAACATCTCCTTCGTGACTAGCAACATGAGCCAACATGAGCCCGCCAGTCACGTCACCAATGGCATAGATTCCTTTTACAGAAGTCTCTAAAGTTTTGAGGTCTACTTTTATTGATCCTCTAGCAGTTTCGATTCCAAGTTCTTTTAATCCTAAGTTGCGCGATTCTTTTGCTCGACCAATTGATACTAAGCAATAATCAGCTTCAAAGTAAGACTTTTCGGCAGATTCTAATTGGTCTCTAGGAACAGCTGCTGAACAAGTTGTTGCTTTCACGCCCATTCCAGTATTATCAACTGATAAGACGTTTTGAGAGACATGTATTTTGATTCCTAAAGAATTCAATTTCTTTTGTAGCTCTTTCACGATCATAGGTTCTTCGGTTGCGATCGGAGAGGGAAGGTATTCTAACATGATAACCTTACTTCCAAAAGCAGAAAATATATTAGCAAATTCGCATCCTATTACTCCAGCTCCAATAATGAGTAATCTTTTTGGAACAATTTTGAAATCAGGAGAGAGGATATCGTCGCTAGTTAAAATTCTATCGTGATCAATATTAAACGCGGGAATTAGTGCAGGAGAGGAGCCTGTTGCAATTATAACTCTTTTTGCTTTAATAGTTTTCTTTTCTTCTCCTTCTATTGAGATTTCAAAACCATCGTTAGCATTTCCACCTAAGATTTTTCCATGTCCCATAAAAACATCGTTCTTCCACGCCTTTTCTAACGCACCTATTCCCCCAATTAATTCTGAAACAATTTTATTTTTACGCTCTACAGCTTTGCCAAAATCTAACTTTAAATCACAGCTTACTCCAAATTCTTCTCCATTTTCTCTTATCCTTTGAATAAGTTCTGCAGATGCATATAAAGCTTTAGTAGGGATACAACCCACATTTAAACAAGTCCCTCCAAGATTCTTTTTCTCAATTAAGGCGACCTTAGCACCATATTGAGCTGCTCTAATGGCAGAATGATAGCCACCAGGTCCCGATCCAATAACCGCTATATCATACAATTTAGTTTCCGACATCCTTTTTATCAACTTCTTTAATATAAAGTAATAAATACTATATTTTAATTGATATAAATTGTACAAACAATATTAAATTTAATAAATTATTTTGTCCAATTTAATAAATAATAATTCAAAGAGCAGTGTTCAAAGTTGTTCGTTAAAAATTTATCGCAATTAACTCCTAAAAGCCTAGACAAAATTACCTTAGAGTTAAGAAAAGTAGGACTTGAAGTTTTGGAAATTGCGATTAATTCAGTTGAGCCGAGCAAACTAATCCAGAATAATGTTAAAGTTATTAATGGTAAATTAAATATTCAGAAGGATGAATTCGATCTCAATAAATTTAGCAATATCTTTATAATTGGAGGTGGAAAAGCTTCCGCTCAAATGACTTTAGAACTCGAAAAAATTTTGAAAAAACAACCTAAGATAAAATACGATGGATTCATCAATATTCCAGAAGGTCAAAAAATAAGAGGTTATAGTCCTTCGAGCAAAATAAAGATGAATCGCGCTTCCCATCCTATTCCAAATGAAAAAGGTTTAACTGGCACGAAGGAGATAGTGAAAATTGTTGAAAATGCCACCAAAAACGATTTAATTATTTGCGTAATTTCAGGTGGAGGTTCCGCCTTATTACCTTTGCCTAAGCAAGGTATAACTCTCGAGGATTTACAAAAAGTCAATTCATTATTAATAGCCTCGGGAGCGTCAATTCACGAAATAAATATTATCCGAAAACATCTATCGGACTTTAAAGGCGGAAATTTAGCAAAAAAAATATATAATACTAGTAAAGCAACTTTAATAACGCTTATTATCTCGGATGTAGTAGGAAATAATTTGGATTCTATTGCCTCTGGTCCTACGGTTCCAGACTTGACAACTTTTAAACAAGCTTATGATGTGTTAAAAAAGTATAATTTAAGCGTTAAGGTCCCTACTTCGGTAAAAAAAGTAATTGAAAAAGGTTTGAACGACCCGAGATTAGAAAACCCTAAGGAACACGATGTTTGCTTTACTAATGTATACAATTATTTAATCGGAAGCGTCGATTTAGCTGTCGAAGAAGTATCAGCAAATTTGAAAGATTTTAATTTTATCATCGACTATTTTACAAACAAAATTGTAGGTAAGGCGGTAGATTTTGGAAAGGAATTACACGAATTAATTTCAATAAAATTAAAGCCATATACCAAAAAACCTGGAAAACATAAACTAGCTCTAATTGGGACCGGTGAATTGACGGTTACGATAAAAGGAAAAGGAATTGGTGGAAGAAACCAAGAAATGTTATTAAGTTTTCTTGATAATGTAAAAAATAAGGAAATTGATTACAATTTCTTAATTATCGGAGCCAATTTAGATGGGATTGAGGGCAATAGTAAGGCAATGGGAGCACTTATCGATAATGTTTCACTTAATCAAATAAATAAAGAAAAAATTAAAACTATGAGCTATTTAGAAAACAACGACTCCAATAGCTTTTTTAAGCTATTAAAAAGCGAGATTATTACGGGACCTACCGGTATTATTGTTAACGATTTACTTCTTATTTTGATAGAGCTCCATATTTAACGCTCAAATCCACAAAAAATCAAAAATTAATATTATAAAAGTTATAGGTTTATTGATAAGTATGGAATCAAATTTAATAATAACATGCCCGGTTTGTGGATATACTTTTAGAAACCGCGATTCCTTCGCAAAAAAAAGGGATATTATTTGCCCAATGTGTGGATTTAAGTTTAAAGAACCAAGTTTTTTCCCTAAAAGAATAAACAGGTTTTCAGATTAATGCATTAAATGACTTTTTATTAAATTTAAGTTTTAGTTAAAAAAGATTTTTTAACTATCGTGAGTATATTTATTCTATAAAAAATATACAATTATTAATCCATAGATATTTATGGAATTATAATATTAACAGAAACGTAAAAATAATGGTAATCTAACATGGCACGTAAAAAAGATAAGAAAACGCGAGCAGCACCTAAAGCCAGCACTGGCTGGGCTGCTGAAGAAGCTGCTGAAGAAAAAATAGCTGAGGGTTTAAAAAGATCTGATCTAGACGATGGAAAAGTCATATTAATTGATAGAGATCTTTCTACTCCTGTGATTGAAACGTACGATGCAGATACTGGAGAATTAGAGGGTTCAATTTTACTTAAAGATGGTATTCGCGAGGGAATGACGGGTTTAGTAAAAATTATTGAAAATATCGATGTAGAACTAGACCACGACGCAAATATCGAATCAATGAACTTCCAAGGCAAATTAAGCGTGGAAAATCAATCAAAGAAGGACCGATTATGGGATATTGATTTAACTCTAAAAAATATTGATAGCACAACTCTTAAATCAAACGAGATTAAAATAAGAGAACTAGGAACAGACAAAAATACCAATACTTATGTGGAAGATTTTGTAATTAAAGGAGAAATCAAGAATCTTCTCTTAGTTAAAGAATACGTTAATACGCTTCCTGATGCAGATAGCGTTCTAAATATAAGAGACATAGAAAGTGATCTGTTGAAAGCTAAAGAAAAGACTAGCAAAGCTGGAAAAGCTGTTAAAGAAAGAAG